>JBDSRR010000045.1:0-5002 GCA_039929185.1 Actinomycetota bacterium | reverse complement strand
TCGAGCGTGATCCGATTGAGATCCTGGCCCGCTGGAACATGGAACGGCCCGAAGTAGAGATCGAGGTTCTGCTCGGTCCCCGCTGGCTGCGGCGGATAGCGATCGATAGGCGTGCTGGCCGAACCTGGCACAGCAAACAACGAAGCTGCCAACACAGCGATTGCAAACATGACACGTGAACGCATGCGTAACCCTCCTTGGTCGGGTGGCCCCCGAGGTATTACTTAGAAGAGTTCGATGTAGGCGGCCAGATTCCTGCCCAGTATGCCCGATTTTTTCTAAATATCCCCAATTGGCACTATTGGTCTAGCCTTCGCCTATGAATGCCCATTTCGAGGTGCTCCAAGGCATAGAAACGAAGCTATTTACCCTCGTTGGCCAAAAACTCACTTTGGGTAAATCGGCCGACAACGACATCTGCGTCAACGACCCAGCCATGTCGCACCTTCACGCTGCCCTGGAGCACTACGGCTCTGGATGGGCGATCAAAGATCTGGGATCTAAGAACGGAACGCACGTGAACGGCGAAGCGATAGTAACGGAACGGCGTTTGCGGGCGGGTGACGAGGTTCGGATCGGCAACACGATCTTGATCTTTCGCACCGACTCGGTTGCAAACGCGACGGCCACGCAAGGCGTCGAACCCCCGCCAGACCTGACCCGCAGAGAACGTGAAGTACTCATTGCTCTCTGCAGGCCGGTCATGTCGGGCTCGATGTTCACTCGTCCTGCCACCATCAAAGAGATCGCCGCGGAACTCGTCGTAACAGACAACGCCATCAAGCAACACCTCGGCCGCCTTTACGACAAGTTCAACATCTTCCCTGATTCAGCCGATCCCCGAACGCTTCAACTCGCGAACGAAGCCATCCGCCGCGGTGCCGTGAACTTAGGAGACCTGCGCTAGTCGAGCAACACGTAGTTCTTCTCAACGACGAGATCGCGTGTTCCGCCGCAGAAGTTGCCAAATCCCTGGATTGGACCAGGCCCCGATAGGTTTATCGTCCCTGAAATCGCTCCGTGCGAGTGCGCCGGCTCCACACCAGTGCTGCCGCGGACCGCGTGAACTCCTTCGCATAGGAACACGATGTAACCGTTATGGCCGACGGTGGGCGGGACACATCCAGTACGCGTCGTGGGCAACGGGCCAAGCGCATTGAAGAATCTTCCCTGGTCGTCATGGCTGAAGAAGATTTGGTCTGCGCATGGATCGGGGACCTGGGGCTTGTCTCCGCCGGTTATGCACCTTCCGTCACCGTTGTTATCGATGCAGACTTGGAAAGCCACATTGGGCCCAGCCAACAGGTCGTCAACTTTAACGTAGGCATTCGAAGTGTCGGTTGGGAATGCAAGACATGCGCCCCCCACGCCTGCGGCCGAAGACCTCGAGCAAACGGCAACTCCACGGTCGGCCTCGGGTTCTTGGCCGGCTTGTTTAACGACAAACGTGCCTCCACCAATGTAATTACCAGCTGTCGCTGCCTGCGTGGTAGCCACAAGGCCAGTTACTACGATCGCAAGGGCGACCTTTCGCGCTTTTCCTCTCATAGCCATTACTCCTTTGGTCGTATGTTCTTGAAGTATTCGCCGCCAGATGCCCGATTCCTGCCCATTTGCGAACTTTCTTCAACATACTTTTGACACCCCTGGTATAGCGTTCGTCCATGGCGCTGATCAAAGATCGATATGAGCTGATCACACTCGTTGGCCGAGGAAGCCAGGGCGAAGTCTGGCGCGCTGTTGACCACCAGCATCAGCGAAACGTGGCCATCAAGATCCGGGTATTTCAACCCGATAGCCGCGATCGACTCCTGTCCGAGGCACGGGTTTTACTCGACCTAAAACCGCACAAGGGGCTCCCACTCCTGCGGGAGGATTTCTTCGACGACACGAACTTCTTCCTGGTCATGGAATGGATCGAAGGCGTCAGTCTCAAATCGCTTTTGCCCGAGATCGCACGAGACAAGGTCATCGGATACCTGATGCAAGTCGCAGAAACACTTGACCACCTGCATTCCCATACTCCACCAGTAATACATCAAGACGTTAAGCCAGAGAACGTCCTCGTAACCCCTGACGACCGGGCGATCCTTGTTGACTTCGGGATCTCCGCAGGACATCAGGCGATGGGCACCCGCGGGTACATGGCGCCCGAGATCGTTTCTTCAGCAGAGGTGATTCCAGCGAGCGATATCTTTTCCCTGGCGGCCACGGCGTTTCACATCTTGACGGGATTAGAACCGCGCCCCGGAGTTAGACCTGACTGGACGAAGATCCCCAAGACGATAGAAGTCGCACTCAGCCGAGGGTTAGCATTCGATCCAACTAAACGGCCAGCCTCTGCAACGAAACTCATCGGGGCAATGACGACCCCGAAGGTAGAAAACAATCTGTCGATTCACGCATCGCCGTTCATCGGTCGAGAACAGCAACTAGCACAATTATTGGAACTTGCTGAAAAGTATCGCGTCTTGACGATCGCTGGTCCCGGGGGGATGGGCAAAACTCGCCTCGCAGAAGAACTCGCGGGTCGACTTCTCGATGACTTTCGCGATGGTGTGTGGATGGTCGAGTTATCGCCGTTGCGAAACGGCGACCTCGTTGCACCTACGGCAGCACTCGCCGCCGGAATCACCGACGAACCTGACACGGAGAAGGCCGTCCGTCGTCTTGCCAAGATGGATGCACTACTCGTTCTTGACAATTGTGAACACCTGATCGACCACTGCGTGCAACTGTGCGAAATGTTGGTTTCCGCGTCACCGAATATCAGGATCATCACCACGAGCCGGACGCCACTTGGTATCGACGGAGAAGTGACGTGGAGGATTCCTGTCCTTACGCAAGATGACTCCCTGAGACTCTTCATAGACCGCGCTTCTCGCGCCAAGGTTGGTTTCACGCTCGACGATTCCAACACAGATGCGGTGACTAGGATCTGCGAACACCTTGAAGGGATACCCCTCGCGCTCGAACTCGCCGCGGCCCGCGTTGCCATGATGAGTCCTTCCGATATCGCCCAACGGCTAAGCGACCGTCTCGGCCTCCTCACCCGATCACGTCGGGATCGCCGCAGGAGCCTTCGCGGAACTCTTGACTGGAGCCACGATCTATTGACTGAACAAGAACAAAGGACATTCAGGCGGCTCGCGGTCTTTTCAGGTGGGTTCACGCTGATGGCAGCAGAACAGATCTCCGATAGCGACATAGACACCATCGGAGCATTGGTGGACAAATCGCTTATCACTTTTGCCGAAAGCGGTCATCAGCGATACGACATGCTCGAAACCGTCAGGTCGTACGCCAACGAACACTTGGACAGAGCCGCCGAAACCCACGCCATCCGCAAGGTGCATCTAGATTGGCTATGCACATTCCTCGAAACGATAGAACCATCGCTTGCAGGCCCCGACCAAAGAGAACTACTCAATCAGATCGAGAGAGAACACGACAACATACGGACGGCGCTTTCCTTCGCGCTCGACGCCAAAGACCCGGAAGGCTTGCGTGTCATAGGCGCGCTGTGGCGATTCTGGACCCTGCGCGGTCACGCAACCGAAGGAGCGGATTGGGCATCGAAGATGCTTACGAAGGTGCTTACATGGGATCCCCATTCCGATGATCGCTGCCTGGCACGCGCGCATCGAACGGCGGGAGGGCTCGCCCTTGAACTTGGAGATCACGATGCTGCTAAGGCCCATCTCGAAGAGGCGACACGCATGTCTCACGATCTGAATGACCTTCGGTTCTCGGCGGCATTGCTCAATGGGCTCGCAGTTGTCGCGGGGGCACAGGGTGACTTGTTGACTGAGACCGAGATGTATCTGGAAACCCTTCGGATCTGGCGAAGCCTTGATCACAAACAAGGAATCGCAACGACGCTCAGCAATCTTGGAACTTCGAGCTACGAACAAAAGGAGTTCGGTGCAGCCGAGCGATACTTCCAGGACAGCCTGACTCTACGAACTGAAATGAAGGACGAGTACGGGATAGCGTCATCACTGAACGGTCTAGGGTTGGTCTCCCACGCTGAAGGCGACTTCACAAACGCAGCCAGATCTTATGAGCAGGCGATAGGGATCTGGGACAGGCTCGGCCATAAGAAGGGCGTGGGCATAGCAACAGGCAACCTCGCAGTCACCCTCGCATCCTGCGGAAAAACCGATGAAGCAAAGAAACGATTCCAGGATGCCATCTTGATGCTCGGCGAAGTCGGTGCAAAGAGTGAATCGGCTGAGTTCGTCAGGGAGTACTCGAAACTCAACTAGAAGTGTCGGAAGCCTGCACCCCCCGAACACATCAATGTCTCCTTCAGGCAATTCTTTCTGCCGTGGCTAAGCGGCATGATCCTTTATAAGGTCAAAAGACAGGAGGTCGTACGGCCCCAGACCCCGTCGTTTGAGCCGGGGACCGAATCGCACTCACTAGAAGCCGTCATCGCCGCCCTTGCAGCACCGGTCCCCTTATATGCATGCGCCGCCTCTTCTGGCATGAACGGAAGCCGGAAATAGTCATTCCGAGCCATTTACCGCCATCACCTGACGACCGACTCTCTTAGAAACCAAAACTGAAGGGGCGGTCCACTTGGCGTCAATCCACCAGACTCTACGTTGGGTTCGATCCGCAGCATTGCCCGGATCGAACTGCAAAGACGAAGAAGCTGTTGCGCAAGATGCAGCTGTGCAACTCATGTTGTCAAAGACCGACAAAGAAGTCATTTCGACGCTGCTAGCGCACATCAACGGCACGCTTGGTGCTGATGCAACGGTGCTGAGGTCGCGCGAAGGCAAACTACTTGGGCAGCATGGCGCACCGTCCGCCGAACCCAGCGACCACGGCTTTGACATCAACTTTCCCTTTGGCACTGCAACAGTCTTCGCTGGCTCGCATGGCCACTATTTCCACGAGAAGCAACTCCGAATAGTCCAATCGTTCGGCGAGCTAGCCAATATCGCTATCGAAAGGTGCCGCCACATTGAACGTGTTTTGGCCAACGAGGCGC
>JBDSRR010000044.1:0-7356 GCA_039929185.1 Actinomycetota bacterium | reverse complement strand
GGAGTTTTACGAGGCAATCTTCGCTTTACGACGCCTCAACATCAAGGCCCCGGAGAGTATCAAAACGGCGGCTACGACAAGCGGAGCTGTCATGTCGCTTCCCGTAACGGGGAGTGACTCGCCACGAGCTATGCGGAGACCGAGAACCTCGGATCCGCCCAAGACAGTCGACTGGACGGTCGACTGGGGGTTCCTGGTGAAGGTAGTCCCAAGCACCCGGGAGTTATTAGCTGCGACTACAGCACCTGCTGGCGCCAAATTGCCTGCTGCCCCCCTGATCCCGTTGTCATCAGCCGCATGGTTGGCACCCTTGACGGAGTTCTCCGTTCCCTTGCTAGACTTTTTCCTGTCACCGTTATGAGTCCCATTCTTTTTGCTGGCCTCTTTGCTGGACTCATTGGTGGGCTTTTTACCGCACCATCCGTTGTTGTCGTCCTCGCGGTCATCGTCGTTGCCGCACCCGTTGTTACCGTCCCAATCGCTTTCGCCCTGACTTCGGGCTGGTTGACCATCGGCTGGGTAAGGCTTATCGACCCCGCCACCGTCTGGGTTCGATTCCGAACCGCCCTGAGTATCTCCGTTACCTGAGCCTACGGTTCTCTTTGCGACCGCCGGCAATGAAATGACCGCTAACCCAAAAAGCACGGCCATGAGAACTGCGATTATGCGCTTAGTCATGGTCTTCGCCCTCCTGTGAGATGTCGTCGGCTTGCTGCATTACATGACTATGTTTCCCATAACTCGCCGAAAACAAACCCAAGCACCTCATTCAGCGCCTCGGAACTTTATGCACATCAGCCGGAAAAAGCGGCTGGATTACTAAATATTGGGGTGGCGGGTTTAGGCTTCGTCTTCGAACCAGACTTTTTCTAGCGGCGGTTCTGTTGACTTGGATCCTTGTTCGGCCATGGTTTCCATGAAGGCTTTCGCCGCAAGGAAGAACTCTTTGGCGGCCGCTGCAAGGTGCTCCCCAACTTCGGGCCGCATCTGCTTCAGCAAACCGATGCCTGTACACAATGGACAGCCATACGGGCAGTCGTCGGCGTTATGCATGTCCTGTATCGAACGAAACACTGAGCCACCCCCCATCCAACGACGCTGCGCCAACTTGGGCACCTTGCAGTACAACGGGCAGCGCCACTACCCGTTTGTTTGAACCGACTCTCACGAATAATTCTTGGCCTCGCCGGTTAACGTCGATGTCGCCCTTGGATGCGAATGGCACTTTGATCATCAGTGTCCTATCAACCAATTTCATGACTTCGTCGGTATGCAAGATCGCCGCAGGGTCGGATCCTCCATAGATCTCGGCCCCCAGCCGCCCAAGAGCCTGGGTGCCAACGACCTCAGTGTCAAACAATCGAGCCTTCAAGATGGGCACTGGAGCGAAGGACTGCTCGATGCGTTCGAGATGTTGAGCCTGGATGTCGCGCCAACGGTCGAAGTAAGCGTCGGTTACTTCATCGGGAATGATGCGATTCACAACAACAGCATCGACCCTGTACCCGAACAAGCACAGATACGAAAACGTGCGCTCGGCTTCGGCGATCACCATCTTCTCTGGGTTGACAACGAGCCTTATCGACGTTGTCGCTGCATCGGCAAGCACCTGTTTGATCCCATCGACACGATCGTAAAAACGTTCGATCGCCGCGAATACGTCGTCTGAGGCAATAGGCGGAAGGCTCTTGATCCTTTGTAGAACTGGCCGAACAGTGTTCACGATCTTGCGGTTCACTGGAAACACTTTCTCGATGTACCAACTGAGAACTTCAGGAAGGGAAAGCAGGCGCATGGTTTCAGCTGTAGGGGCGCAATCGACAACCACCAGATCGTAAGCACCCGCAGAGTGATGCTGTTTCAGGTCCGCAAGACTGAACAATTCATCAAGACCCGGAATGATGCTAAGTTCTTCGGCCTCGATGCCAGACAATCCTAACCAGGACAATAACTCCAAGGCGTACTCACGAACCTCGCGCCAGCTGGTTTCCAATCTTTGTTGTGTGTCGATCTGCTGAGCCCAAAGGCCACTATCAACCATGGTTGGCTGGTCGCCAACTTCGGCATCGATCGAATCAGCCAATGAATGTGCGGGATCGGTCGACATGACCAAAGTCTTTAGGCCACGCTTGGCTGCCACCAGAGCCGTTGCTCCCGCCACCGACGTCTTTCCGACTCCACCTTTGCCGGTAAATAGAATTAACCGCAACTAAGTGGCCCGCCCCGCCATTACGCTGACATTCGAACGTCCATCCATCCCCGATCGCTGCGTTCCTCGTCGGTTACATAGGCCCTGCGTATGCGCCCTCCTCGCGCCTTGCGCTCGGGGCGCCTGGACGCTCGAATACGTGAACGTACTGACGGGGCCGACCACTAGGACTCTGCGGTGCGTTTCAAGTCATCCAGTGCGGTCGAGGTCATCATCTTGACGCCCTGCTTCAACAGGAACCCGGGAACTGAGAACCCTGGGTCGATCGAATAGTCATAGGTGACTTTGGTGACATCGCCCTGCGGCACCATCTTGTACGACCCGATTATCTCTTTCACATTTCCCTCGACGCTGTGCCACTTGACTCCGTCGTCAGAGTATTCATAAACAAGCGTGTACTCCATGACTTTGATGCGAGCATCGACTTCGAATCGCGCCTTGACTGGCCGCCCTTCGTCGTCGCGCTCCAATACCTCGGCTACCTGGAAGGCCGACATGCGAGTTGTGTAGGACTCGATATCTGCTACGACCTCAAGGATCACGCTTGGTGAAGCATTTATGTCGATCGAAGCACTTCCGGTTTGGGCCATAGGGGTGATTCTATAGAGCGAGCGCCCTGTGGGTACGGCGGAAGTAACCGGCGTTCACAAGGTGGGTTCGCCCAAGATGCATCGATGACACCAAAGGCTGGTGGATGTGGCCGAAAAAAACCTTCTGTGGCTGGGTTCGTTTTATGAAATCGACCATATAGGTCGAACCCCCGCTGCCGCCCGCCAGGGTGTCGGTAACCAAAGCGGGGATCTCGGGAGGCATATGCGAACACAAGACGTCAACCTCGGCGATGGCATCGATCTTGGCATTGAATTCTTCGACCGTTATCTCGCCCGCGATACCCATCGCTGTGGGCAAGCCCCCACCGACGAAACCCACCCGCAAGCCCTCTAGTTCGACAACCTTTCCATCGACCATCTCGACATTGGCAGGTGCAAGCTGACCAAAGTTGGCGGGATAGTCGGCGTTGCCCAAGATGGCAAGCGTCCGGTCGGGTAGAACCTCGAAAACTTGAGCGTAAGCATCGTTAACAGCCCCAGTCCATTTGATCGCGATTTCTGCCTCTTGACCCTCTCGCCTCTTAGCCATCACTTCCTTGGCCTCGTTAAAACGACCTTTCAAGCGAAGACCGATGATCTCGGCAACGGTATCCCGACCAAACACATCGACCAGGATGCCCTGCATGTCACGGTAGTCGATCAGGTTGATGAGGTCGCCAAGGAGCAGCAACGTATCATCCGGGCGAATCTCGTCACGCAAGGCGTCAACTGCACCATGCAGGTCTACGATTATCTTTGTCGACACTCAGTGCTCTGGCCGGCAACGTTTGCCGCGTTCTGGCGACGCAGGATTGCGCCATGCTGCGTTCTCGGTCGGCGGAATGCCCCTGGGTATGCAGCCTCCCTGCGGCCTGGACTGCCACAACCCTGCATCCGCCACAACATCGCCAACATTACCGGCCAGAGCACTAGCGAGCAGAGATCGATACCATGATTCCCCCCATCATCAGGACCCCAAGCAACGCCAGCGACGTATACAGTAGGAGCCTGGCAGAGAGCACCGGCGGGGTTCCTGGTGTTTCTGCATATCGGTATGCATCGAAGATACTGACCGAGATCAAGCCCAGCGACGCCAAGATGTAAATGATCTTCACCCCCAGCATCACCGACGGTCCCGCCGGGAGCATCACGGCTGATCCCACCCACCAAAGACCAAGGAACATGCGGGAGATGCCTTCCGCAGTTAGTCCCAAATAAAAATGCCCCACTCCTGGGAATAGGGAGAGAAAGCCAGCGGTCATCGGGTTGCGAGATGGTGACGCCGAGGGTGCCTCGTCATGGGTCATGAAGGCCGAGAAAAAGCTCGTTCCGCAAACCCTGCACATCTGAACATCCATGCTGTTTTCGGTTTGACAACTTGAGCAAGCCCAGGTGAGCGTTTCGCCGCGCTTGCGAACCGGACCAGACGCTACTTCGACATGCTCGCTCTGGCCCATAACTTTCGATGGATCTTCAGCAACGACCGCCCACGCCTCTTGTACGTCTTGGGGATCGTCAGCGAGGATCTGCGGAAACACAACATCGGACTCTTCCGACTCTTCGGGCTCGAACCGAGTTAGACACAGACTGCACCACTGGGCATCGTCACTGTTCAAACTGTTGCACTTGGGGCAGTTCATTTGTGTAACTTTATCCCCCGAAGCGTCGGATCCGTGCGGAATACTCAAGAACAGTGTCTACAACATCGTCTTCAGACAGCGCCGGGAAGAACTTCGGGGTAAATATCATTTCCGCATAGGCAGATTGAAGCGGCAGGAACCCAGAGGAGCGCATCTCGCCCGACGTACGCCAAACGATATCTGGGCGAGGGTGGGGTTGTCCGGCTGTGTCGAGAAAATCGTGAATATCCATAGCGGCTGGCGGGGTACCGCTAGCGAGCATCTTCGTAACCGCCCGCTTCATCTCATCCTCTCCACCGTAGTTGATAGCTAGATTGATGACGTTACTGACATGGTCGCAGGTCTTTGCTTCGATATCGTCGATGGACTGTCGCAATTGCATTGGCAACCCATCAGGAAATCCTGCCGCAGCCGCTGCTTGCATACTTTCTTCAGGGACTCCGACAAGGCGGCCCAGATGAACCACCCTTACGTCCTCCTCGATCGCCTCAGGAAGAAGATCGTTCAACCACTCGGCATAGATCTGCATCAATGCCTCAACCTGGTCGGGCGTTCTGCGCCAATTCTCTGTCGAAAAAGCCCAAACGGTGATGGTGTGAACACCGATGCGTCTGCAAAATCTCGACAAACGCTTAGCAACCTCGAAGCCTGCCCGATGACCATCGATCACCGACACACCAACCTCGGCAGCCCACCGCCGATTCCCATCGGGGATAACACCAAGATGGTTGGGAATGGTGGCATCGATGAGCCGGTCCTGAGGTCTAGTCATCGACTCGGTACTCGCTCCACAACCAAACGAGTCAGGGTTTCAAGCGTGTCGCGAGCGGCCCCATCTGGTGTCTCTTTCAAGGCCGTTAATGCTCGATCGATGTATTCATGAGCAACTGACATCGCATAGTCATAACCTCCTGTCCTTATGACTTCGCTTCGCATCGCCTCAACATCAACCTTGGGGGTTCCCAACAGCTCTCGCAAGGTCGGTTGGGCTGCGCAGGCGAAAATAACAGGCAGGGTGTAGACCCCATCACGCAGATCTGTTCCTGGCGGTTTGCCGAGTTCCTCTCGGCTCGCAACTAGATCGAGTAGATCGTCGGCAACTTGAAATGCATAACCAAATGCAGCACCGAAACGGACCATGGCCTCGCGAACTTCACCGGAAGCGCCGCCGAGTTCAGAACCCAACTGGGCACATGCCTGCACAAGCGACGCAGTCTTCCCGTAGATCGTCTCGAGGTAGTTTTCCTCGGTGCGTTTGGGATCATAGGTCGACTGCAGTTCCGCGACCTGCCCAGCAACGACCTTGGCGATGGCATCGGCAAGTGTTATCGAAACTCGACTTCCGACTTCGGCTGCAAGGCCAGATGCTCGAGCAAACAAGTGGTCGCCAGCAAGGATGGCGACCTTGTTGCCCCACTTCTGGTTCGCGCTTGGCACTCCCCGACGCGCGTCGGCCTCATCGATGACGTCGTCGTGGTACAGAGTCGCGAGATGAACAAGTTCGATGGCACCAGCTGTCTTGAACACGTCTTCGTTTGGCCCCCCCGTGCCCAATCGGGAACATAGGACGGTAAGAGCCGGCCGCAAGCGCTTGCCACCAGCGCGCGTTAGATACGTTGCCGATTCAGTCAGGAACGACGTGGCACCAACTGATGCCTCGACCATTATTTGTTCGATACGACGAAGTTCATCCGAGATCGACTCGAGGGCCGAACTTACTTCATCACGAGAAAGCGGTTCCAATCAGATACCGCAGACTTGGATCATCACTTCGCGCTCACGCGCGCGGTCGAACTCGATGAACATCACCCTTTGCCACTTACCCAACAGCAGCGTTGCCTCTGCTACGGGGATAGTCTCCGAAGTTCTGCTTCCCAGAAGCTGTCGCAGGTGCGCATGCGCATTCTTCGTCTCGTCTTCATGCATGTTTTCGGTTCGGATATTGAAATCGTCGTGCAGATAGGTTTCTACCTGCGGCACAAGCCTGCACAGGGTCGCGTTGATGTCAGCCAAAAGTCCAGTTTCTTTCTCATTCACAAGAACACCACAAGTGGTGTGCGGTGAATACACGATGGCATATCCGTCTTCTATCCCCGAATTCAAGAGAGCTTTTTCTACGTCTGCGGTGATGTCTATGACGTGATACTCGCCTTCCGTGGCGATCTGAAGAGTTTCTTTGTGGATTCTCACTTATCAGCTCCTAAAGGTTCGAGGTCTGCGGGCATTGGAAAACGGACATCTTCGGTTGCAACGTTGATCTCTTCAACTTCTGTGATGCCTTGTGCAGCAAGATAACCAACCACTCGCTCCACAAGCACCTCCGGAGTACTAGCCCCCGACGAGATGCCGATGATCTCGGCCATGTCGATCCAGCGTTGATCGATGCCAGACTCGTCTTCGACAAGATAGGCGCGAGCCCCGGCTTCCTTCGCCACTTCGACAAGTCGGTTCGAGTTCGAAGAATTCGTGGACCCAACGACAAGCACCACATCGGCCTGTTTCGATAGAGCCTTGACGGCCTCCTGGCGATTCTGCGACGCATAACAGATGTCGTCACGAGTAGGCCCAGTAATGGCGGGAAACTTTTCGCGCAGTGCATCGACCACTTCCATCGCCTCATCGACAGCCAGAGTGGTCTGCGATATGAACGCGACGTTGTTCGGGTCTTGCGCAACAAGGAAAGCAACATCGGCAGGGCCCTCAACAACGACGGTGCGTTCAGGGGCCTCGCCTGCTGTGCCTTCTACCTCTTCATGACCAACATGACCAATGAGAAAGATCGTCTTACCCTGCTTCGCGAAACGCTGAGCCTCGACATGCACCTTTGTGACCAGCGGACAAGTTGCATCGATGACCGTAAGGCCGCGGTCGTTGCAGTTGCTATATACCTGAGGCGAAACGCCGTGAGCAGAAAGCA
>JBDSRR010000043.1:0-2345 GCA_039929185.1 Actinomycetota bacterium | reverse complement strand
CTTGATAGCCATGACACGAGTGCTCGCCCAAGAGTGGGCTGCCATCGGTGTACGCGTAAACGCTATATCGCCAGGCGCTGTCGAGACCGACATCTGGGGTTCTTTGTCTGACGACGAAAACTTCGTGAAGATGACCGTCGAACGCATACCAATGGGTCGCTGGGCCAAACCCGAGGAGATGGTGGGGGCCGCCGTGTTCTTGGCTTCAGAAGCTGCGAGTTACGTAACCGGCGCAAACATCATCGTCGACGGAGGGATGACCGCCTAGTTCACACTTGCAACCAGAGTCCTGTAGGGCGCGATTATTCCACCCCCCGGGACTTTGATGGCTTGCTCTTATCGACCTCCTCCCTTAGCGCACCCAGGATCTCGACTTCCACTCTGTCTTTAGGTCGCCCGGCAGATTTTTTCATCGAGATGAGGTCATCAATGGCCGCGACCCAGACCTTGAATCCGCCGAGGTCCATCCTTTCGGCTGTTAAAAGAAGTTCTTCGAATCCGTGAGACCCGGAAGGGACCCCTAGGATGTCCAACGCCCCAGCATCTGTAAGGAAAGTGAAATGATCTCCGCGCTTTAGGGTGTCCGCATCGAGCAAGAACGGGAGTCCTTCGGGTCCACCGCGAAGACTCGCTCCCAGCACCTTCAAGGCCCCCGCAAGCCTCGTCAGGTTGTCATCTTTTCTGTCGTAGCAGATGTCGAGGTCGTTAGTTACCGAGGGGGAACCATGAACCCTCGCCGCGAGTCCACCGATGAGGACGAAACGAACTTTGTATTTGTCCAGAGTTGAAAGGGCAAGAACTGGATCGAAGCGGGTGGTCATCTGCTCTTGCTTTCAAAGACCGCAAGAACTTCAGCTTCGGCCGCCGCCTGTTCGAGTCTTTGCACCGGGCTCAACTTGATTAATTCCGTCATAACGCTTCGGTCTATACCGATCCCAAGCCTCGGAACCAGTTCGACATCGAATCCACATGCCTCAAGTAAACGCTCGATCGTTTCTTGCCTGGGATCCACCGCGCCGCTTTCGATCCTCGCGATCAAAGGCTGCTTCATGCGGGCCCGTATCGAGAGTTCACGCTGGGTCAAACCTGCTCGGCGTCTCGCCTGGCGCAACATCCGGCTCGCATTCATCCCCTCAATGATAACTGTTTCGTTATCAAGCCGCTCCGGTCCGGATTCCGTCCTAGTGCGACCAAAGTCCCGTAGGACGCGATTATTCCACCCTACGGGACTTCTGAACTCGGCCCTAATCCTTCATCTGCGCCTTCTGAACTCGGCCCGAAAAGTCAACTGATACGGCTTTCCATTCCGTGAATTCGTCGAGCGACTGGGGGCCAGCTTCGCGATGGCCGTTGCCGGTTGATTTCATCCCGCCGAAAGGCAGCTGAACCTCGGCCCCAATGGTCGGGGCATTCACGTAAACGATGCCGAATTCCAACTCGCCGATGGCTCGAAATGTCGTGGTTATGTCGCGCGTGTAGATGGAACAGCTAAGGCCGTAGTTCGTTGAATTGGCTATGGCGAGAGCCTCGTCTAGGTCTTCGAAGGCCATGAGACCCGTTACCGGTCCGAAGATCTCTTCTTGAGCGATTCGCATATTGGGGGTCATCTCGTCGAAGATGGTTGGCGCTATGAAGTTGCCGTTGGCGTAGGCACCACCAGTCAATTCCTCGCCACCGGCAAGCAAAACGGCCCCCTCTTTTTTGCCGATATCGATGTATTCGAGAACGCGCTTCTTCTGTTTCGCATTTATGACGGGGGCCAGCTCAACTTGCGGGTCAAGCCCGGAGCCCACTTTCATGCCAGACACTCTTTGCAATAACTGGTCGCGGAATTCCGTCTTGACAGTTGGATGCACGATCAGCCGGCTCGTCGCGGTGCAGCGCTGCCCACTAGTCGCAAAGGCGCCCCATGCGGCGGCCTCGACGGCAAGATCGAGGTCGGCGTCAGGCATGACGATCAATGCATTCTTCGAACCGAGTTCTAGCGAGCATCGCTTCATCAAACGACCGCATTGCTCATTGATATGACGCCCAACTTCTAGCGAACCTGTAAATGAGATGGCGCGCACCAATGGATGCTGAACAAGAGGCTCGCCAACTGCGTCGCCATAGCCATGCACGAGATTCAACACGCCGGGGGGCAACCCAACTTCGTCAAAAACCTCGATAAGAAGGGTTGCCAGAAGCGGCGTATCTTCCGCTGGCTTGAAGATGCTGGTACAGCCAGCGACCAGCGCAGGTGCGATCTTCCACAAAGGGATCGCGATCGGAAAATTCCATGGCGTGATCAATCCGACCACTCCAATGGGGTGTCGCAAGGTCATCGAAAACTTGCTCGGCAACTC
>JBDSRR010000042.1:0-5266 GCA_039929185.1 Actinomycetota bacterium | reverse complement strand
CGATCTGCGATGTGAGCATAAGAACTCCACACTTTCTGACCGGTGATGATGTATTCGTCGCCGTCGCGAACGGCTCTTGTTTGCAGGGCGGCCAGGTCGGAGCCTGCCTCGGGCTCAGAAAACCCCTGACACCAGATCTCTTCGCCGGACAAGATCTTGGACAGGTAACGATCCTTCTGGTCGGGGCGACCGTGAACGATGATGGTTGGCCCTGCCATGTTGAGACCGATAACGCCGAGTGCTTCCGGGGCTCGAACTCGACCCATCTCTTCGAGATAGATGATCTGCTCCACCGGTGATGCCGAACGGCCCCCGTACTCCCGTGGCCACCCGATGCCGACCCAGCCCGCATCGAACAAGGTCTTTTGCCACTGACGCTGAAACTCGTAACGATCAGTCCGGTCTGCTAGCGGGGTCGGAACGTTGGCTTCGAGCCAGGTCCTAAGCTCGCTGCGAAAAGTTCCGTCTTCGACTGAGTCGCTAAAGTCCATGAAGCGACGATTATGACTGTCATAGACTCATGGTGCTTGAAAAAGATGTTTCTGCTTTCCGCAACGATGTTGTTCCTGGTCGCCACCGCTGATACGGCCTCGGCCAAGGAGTTCTCCTTCCCGCGGGTTGCCATCAACGTGACCGTCAACCCCGACGGTTCCATGTCGGTTGTCGAAGACCGCACTTACCGGTTCCAGGATTCCTTCACGCGCGCATTCATCGACTACCGAACCGACCCAGGGTGGGATTACACGGGGTTTCAAGTTTCCGAAAACGGAGTCGCCTACGGGGCCGCATCGGCTTCAGATCGCGACCCCGTGCGTACGCCGAATACTGCGCATGTGGACCCTTGGGGGGACGACAATGTACGGGTCACCTGGTATCACCAGTCGCAAGATGAGGACCGCACGTTCCGTATCCAATACCAAGTCCGACGGGCCATCGACGGCTTTGAAAACACGGCGGAGTTGTTCTGGCAATTCATCGGCGAGGGTTGGGAGGTTGCAACCGACCAAGTCCGAATAGTGGTATCGCTTCCATCACCCGGGGCACCCGGGGCACCCGGGGCACCTGGAGCAGTTCCGCCAGAGTTATATCTCTTCGCACACGGTCCACTCAATGGCGAGATACATTCCACCGGCCCAACCGAAGTCGTGGCAGAGGTGTCCGACGTGGCACCCGGCGAATTCGTTGAAGTACGGATATTGATGCCGGGGTCGCTGGTGCCGGGGGCCGAGCGAGTAGAAGGTAAACAACTTGGAAGCGTACTAAGGGAAGAGGCCGACTTCGCCATACAGGCCAACCGGACGCGACGGCGCGCTAACTTTCTACTTGTTACGGGAAATGCGGCTGGCGCCCTTCTGATGGTTGCCGCCTTGGCTATCTTCGGATTTCTGTTCCTGCGATTCGGTAAGGAGCACAAACATGACGTTGGCGATTACTACCGCGAACTGCCGGCTGAATACGCGCCTGCGATAGCTGGACACATCTTCCGGTTCGGAAGAACCGCCATCGATGACATCACCGCTACCTTCCTAGACCTAGCGCGCCGTGGATACATGAAGATCACCCAAACGGTCGATGAGCGGATATTGAAGGACAAAACTATCCACACATTCGAACAGACGATACCCAAGAAGCCTTCCACCCTGACGACGTTCGAAGCCAAACTCATGGACTGGACATTCAACGATGTTGGCGAAGGCGACACGGTCACCGATGAGCAACTCGCAGCATTTGCGAAGAAACCTTCGAATAACTTTGCGAGTTGGTGGAGTGAGTGGAAACGCATGGTTCGTGACGAGGCAGAGGCGCACGACTGGATCGAATCCAAGAGCAAGACGATGATGGGAATCAATGGTCTAGCAGGGGGCCTGATCGCCGCTTCAGGGATCGGCCTGCTAAGCCTGGGTGTACCGCTAGGGTTCCTAGGCCTCGTCGGAGGGGCCGCGCAATTGGGCATGACCCCCTTGATAAAGCGCCGCTCCATGAAAGGTTCTCTGCAATTCGAACAATGGAAGGCTTTCAAGAACTTCCTTACCGACTTCTCAGAGATGAAGCAGCAAACTGCGGCCGCGCTGCCTATCTGGGAGCAGTACCTCGTCTACGCGGTTCCGCTCGGCGTGGCCGATCAAGTTATCGCGACCATGGCGAAGTTGAGCCCGGCTTATGAACGATCAAACGGAATGATCCTGCAGCCAACCTTCTTTCACGGGTCGAGCATGAACGGGTTTGCTGACCTCTCATCGTTGAACCATTCATTTTCTAGCTTCACTTCGGCAGCGCGAACCTCGATGTCTTCTTCGTCTGGCAGTGGCGGTGGCTTTTCCGGAGGCGGAGGAGGCGGTGGCGGAGGAGGCGGTGGCGGTGGAGGCGGGGCCGACTAAGAAGCCCTGCGCACCAAGGTCTGGTCGATGGAGGTGAGGTTTGGGCATCCCGCCAGTTGCATCGCCTGGCGCAATTCGGCCCCCAACAGCGACAACACTTTGGCAACTCCGTCCGCACCTTCAACTGCAAGACCCCACAAGATAGGCCGACCCAGCAGGACGGCACGAGCACCCAACGCAAGCGCGATCAAGACATCGGTCCCCGTTCTGATCCCCCCATCCATGAAGACTTCGATGCGGTCTCGAACTAAAGGAGCAACATCAGCAAGTGCAACTATCGAAGCCGGCGCATAGTCGAGTTGCCGTCCACCGTGGTTGCTAACGATGATGGCATCGATTCCGTGATCAACAGCTCGCAGAGCATCATCGGGTCGCACAATCCCCTTGATAACGATAGGCAAGCTCGTTACCGAGCGGAGCCAGTCGAGGTCATGCCAGGTAACGGATGCATCGTGGCGAGCCGCAACATATGCGCCTAGAGCAGAACCGTCGATGTCGCCGAGTGGATCCATAGCTCCTTCAACGAAATTCTGCATGCTCATCCCCTCGGGCAAAGCGAAGGAATTCCGTTCGTCGTCGAGTCTTCTGCCGAGGACGGGAGCGTCGACGGTCAAGACGATGGCCTTATAGCCCGCTGCGTCTGCTCGTTCCACCAAGGTTTTGGTGAGGCCTCGATCTTTATGCACGTACAGTTGGAACCATTTCGGACATTCAGATGCCGCCGCCACGTCTTCGAGCGAAGTTGTAGCCAGTGTCGAAACACACATCACAGTCTCGGCTTTGGCGACGCCCTGAGCAGTCTCGCACTCGCCACCGGGATGGGCGAGGCGGTGGTATGCGGTTGGCGCAACAAGGATAGGCATGGCGACGTCGGTGCCCAAGACCGTAGTTGAAAGATCAACTTCAGATACATCAACCAACACGCGATACCAAAGTTCGAATGACCGAAAGGCCTTGCGGTTGCGCTTTAGTGTCTGTTGGTGCTCCGACCCTGACCTGTAATAGTCGTAGGCCATCTTAGGAAGCAGCGTCCGCGCTTCGTCCTCGTAATCGTCCAGATTTATCAAATTGCAGACTTCTGTAGCGTCTGCGCATAGCGGGGTCCGGTGCTTCCGTCTTCGTGTTTGAAATAGCAGTAAACGTCAGTGCCTTTCTTCAGCAGCGCTGACACCTTGGTCCCCCACTGCTTCAACGCCTTGGCGTCATATTCTTCACGCCGCAAACGCATGTATACGTGCTTCGCAGTGACCGGGATAGCATCAAGAGCCACCTCATCGGTATCGGCGCCGCAATACGCAACATCGTTCTCGTGCAACAGATCGAACACTTCATCATCGTTAAATGTTGCATTGCGAAACTCCATCGCGAATCGACAAACTGGCGACAGTGCCGCGAGAAAACCCGCAAGTCGCTCGCGCTCATATTTCATGTTCGGCGGCAATTGGAACAGGATCGTTCCCAGTTGGTCGCCGAGCAGTCGCGCTCGCCGGACGAATTCATCTACATCTTCGCCAACGTCCTTCAGCCTTTTGAAGTGCGTTATCCGTTGGGGCGCCTTCAATGTAAATCGAAATGACGATGCCGCCTCGGACTTCCAAGTCATGAGCGTCGTTTCCGCGGGCATGCGCCGAAATGTGTAATTGATCTCGACTGAGCCGAGCACCGATGAGTAGTACTCAAGCATCTTCTTGTTGGTCACGCCTTCGGGATAAAAGACACCCTTCCATTCGGGGTAAGCGAAGCCGGACGTGCCGACGTAAAGGTCCCCGGTCATAGAACCGAGGATGAAGGACAGATATCGCTCAAGACACACTCCTCGCAGCGCGGCGTGGGGGCCTTGCAGACCGCCCGCCCGTGTTCGATCAATAAATAAGACAGTCTGAACCATTTTGATTTAGGCATCAGCGCCATCAGGTCGCGTTCGATCTTTTCGGGATCCGTGTGTGCGGTGAACCCCAACCGCTGAGACAGGCGACGCACATGCGAGTCCACCGCGATGCCTTCTACCTTGCCAAATGCATTTCCCAAAACGATGTTGGCCGTCTTGCGGGCCGCTCCTGGGATAGTCGTCAGTTCCTTCATAGTCGATGGAACTTGCCCGTCGAACTCGTCGATGATCTTGTTGGCGGCGGCCTTAATGTTCTTGGACTTTTGCCTGAAGAACCCAGTCGACTTCACGTCGGTTTCTAACTCCGTCAATGACGCGTTCGCAAAGTCCTCAAGGGTGCGGTACTTGACGAACAGTTTTTCCGTGACCTTGTTGACCATAGCGTCAGTGCACTGCGCCGAAAGGATGGTGGCGAAAAGCATTTCATGGGGTTGCGAGTAGTTAAGGGCGCACTTTGCGCCGGGGTATTGCTTGTTGAGGCGGCGCCAGATAACCGGGAACCGAGTACGGGGCGAGTCCATCATCGGCCTATTATCTACTAACCAAACGATTGTTTGGTAAACTGGCAGGCATGGCCCAGCGTAAGGATCAGATACTCGACGTGGCCGCCCGCGTTTTCAGCGAGCGTGGCTACAAGGGGGCCTCGATGCAGAACCTGGCCGAAGGACTCGGCATCCTGCGCGGTTCTATCTATGCCCACATCGCATCAAAGGAAGACTTGCTCTTTGACATAGTCGACTCGGGGGCGGACCGATTCATCTTTCGGCTTGGGCAAGTAACCGGCTCGGCCCCCATGAAATTGCGGGCGGCATTCACTGCCCACATAGAAACGATCGCCGAGCACCTCGAAGCATCGACGGTCTTCTTGAACGACTGGCGCTTCCTATCTGCTGATCGAAAGCGCATCATTGAAACCAAGCGTCGAGCATACGAAAAGATGATTGAGGACATCATCGAGGAAGGCATCGCCCAGCGACATTTCCGCAGTGATCTCGATCCT
>JBDSRR010000041.1:0-1563 GCA_039929185.1 Actinomycetota bacterium | reverse complement strand
GACCTGATCCGTCCGAGCAAAGTGATCGGTTTTCAGCGGGGCGAGGAACTTGATCCGATCTTGGGGGCTGCCAGCCGGTTCTTCCCGGTCGAGGTCAGCGCCTTAAAGGTTGAGTCGGCCATCCCTGAAAGGTCGGTCGAAGAGCGCCTTGTCGCACGCGAGAGCCGTTTGGCGTCATACTTTCAACCTCCACTTTCGCGGTGGAGGGTGAAGACCTCGGTGTTTATGCCGTCGATCCCGCCAGCAACTGACCTTTCTACGTTGGATGGGCTGGTCGTTGGGCTTGAAAACGGCAAAGGTACATGTACTGGCATCGGGTTCCTTGAGTACCTTCGTGACGAAGACGTTTTGCGGATGGTGTCTTCCGTTACGGATGGCGCGAAGGGGCTGCGTCTTGGGTCGATCCGCATTTCGGCCGAAGGCAAGACCCTGGGTCGAGTAGGAGTTAGAGAACTGTTTGGAAATTAGAAAGGGAAACGTTTGTCTTCAGTAGTCAAAAAGCGTCGTAAGAAGATGCGAAAGAAGAAACACAAGAAGATGCTCAAGAAGACCCGCTGGGCGCGTCGGCAGCAGGGTAAGTAGCTAAGTAGGATGCGTCGCTGTTTTTCAGCGGTGTGTTCGCTGGTTATTTTACTAAGCGCATGTGGCAGCTCGCCGCTCGAAAAGCCAGCCGATGGCGACTTTCGCAGTGTCGATGGTTTCTTGCTTGAAGGTGAAGTTTTCGGCAAGGGATCTAAAGCGATCATCCTGGCGCACATGTTTGAACGAGATCGCCTTTCCTGGTCATCCTTCGCGCGTGACCTGGCCAAAGATGGCTATCTTGTCTTGACGTTCAACTTCAGGGGATACGGCAGATCCGAGGGGTCGAGGAATCCAGCGTTGATCGATCGCGACATCCGAGGCGCTATCCGATACCTCAACGCCACCTACAGCCCACGAACGATGGCCCTCGTTGGGGCAAGCATGGGGGGCACGGCTGCGCTGGTTGCAGCTTCTGCCTCTGCCGTGGCAGGGGTTGCAACTCTTTCTGCGCCGGCAGATTTTAGGGGCTTGGACGCGTCTGCAGTGGTTGCAGATGTCCAGGCACCCAAACTGTTTATCGCCTCGATAGGCGACGCCCCGGCACGCGAGTCCGCTGAGTCGTTGTTCCGCAAGGCTGGCGATCCCAAGGCCGACCTGCAGCTCATTGTCGGCGATGCCCACGGAACAGATATGTTGGACACAGATCATGGTGACCAGGTGATCAAAATGCTGAAAGATTTCCTTGCGGAGGTGTTGATATGAGTCAGTACATAACGTTTCTCAGTGATTACGGATTGACCGATGAGTTCGTTGGTGTTTGTCACGGAGTCATGCTGAAACTCGCTCCGCATGCAACGATCATCGACGTAACGCATGGCATCAAACCCCAGAGCGTTCGCGAAGGTGCCATGGTCCTTGCCCACGCGGTTGCTTATATGCCCGTTGGTTCTATCCATCTTGCCATCGTCGATCCTGGAGTTGGCACAACCAGTCCGGCGATGATCGTTACTACTGCCGATGGATCGGTGCTCGTGGGGCCAG
>JBDSRR010000040.1:0-4074 GCA_039929185.1 Actinomycetota bacterium | reverse complement strand
GATATCGAGCAAGCCGTAACCGGTGTCATCGTCGCGACCCGGTGTTCCAAGATCTTGTTCAATGCGGCTTTGCCGTTCATCCCCTTTGCCATCAGCAGCGCCGCTGCGCCCGATACGAAGGGCACTGAGGTTGATGTTCCCTGGGCGGAAGCGTAAACGGAGTTTCCAGTGGCCTTGTCCCAGTAGGTCGATGTGATGTCGATCCCGGGAGCCAAGATATCCAGACCCGCTCCGTAGTTCGACAGTGAAGCCCGGTTGTCCGACTTGTCGCTGGCACCTACCACGACTATCTCCGCGTTGGTCGAGTCATAGGCGGTTTGGTTCGCGCCGGAGTTTCCCGCCGCGATCACCAAGGCAGCGCCAGCGTTTATCGCACTACGAACAGCAAGTTCCAGTTTGGGGTCGGCGAAGAAACTGGATCCAGATGTTGGTCCTTCCGGTACGAAACTAAAGTTCAACACCAGACGCATGTTGCGATCACCTGCCTCCTTGATCGCATAATTGACCCCATCGGCGACAGTGTTGGAGTTGCCGTTTCCGGTGCCGTCGAAGACCCTTACCGGAAGGATCTTGGCGTCGGGTGCAATCGATGCGATGCCAACTTTGTTTCCGGTGAGAGCGCCGGCGATCCCGGCGACCAAAGTGCCATGGCCCTCTTCGTCCTTCGGGACCGCATCGTTGCTTACGAAGTCATATCCAGGAAGAAGTTTGCCCTGCAAGTCTGGATGGTTGGTGTCAACCCCTGTGTCGATCACTGCGATCATCACGCCGGCCCCCTTGGAGGCCGCCCATGCTGGTTCTGCCCCCACTCGGTGGAGCCCCCAAAGTCTGGCGAAGTAGGGGTCGTTGGTGGCAGCGAAAGCAGGCGCGGCCACCATCAAAAGGACAATCGCTACAACGGAGATTTTTTTCACGTACTCCATGCTAGCCGGGGTGAGGTTCATAGCCTGCTCGGCATGTAGATGATGCTATGATGGCTCCATCATGGTGCAAAGAACTCAGGTCGCACTTGATGCCGAAATTCACCGCCGCGCTAAGCGACGAGCGTCAGAGCTGGGCATTTCCTTCGCCGCCTACATTCGCAGGCTCGTGGCGGCCGATGTTGGTGATCTTAGGCCTGTGGTCGACCCCTCCAGCATCTTCGACCTCGGTGATTCGGGGGGTTCTGACATCACCGCTAACAAGGATGAATACGTTGCAGATGCTGTGGAGGCCGCGCAGACCGTACGGGCCCCTGGCCGACGCAAATCTTGAGTATTTTCGTCGACACGTCGGTTTGGTATTCGGCGATGGATTCGGCCGATCGCCAAAATTCGCGTGCCAAGGAGATTCTCCTGGAAGGCGAGCCGCTCATAACCTCCGACCACGTCCTAATTGAAACCTGGTTCTTAACTCGAAGGCGTCTGAACAAGAAAGCGGCCGATTCGTATTGGGATCGGTTGCGTGGCGGCGTTGCATCCATCGAACCAGTGGGTACAGCGGATCTGGAAGTGGCGCGTTCGATCCTCGAGTCTTTCGCAGACCAGGATTTCTCAATCGTGGACTGCACGAGTTTCGCTGTGATGCTGCGACTCGGTCTCACGACGGCGGCGGCGTTCGATGTTCACTTCTCGGTCTTTCGCTTCGGGCAGCGAAAGCACAAAGCTTTCCAAGTGTTGAACTGATTCTAAAACCCTCCTGGTTGACCATGGAGTATGGTGCCCCGTGTCCATGACCCAAGTCGTCAGCAAGGTGGGCTCTCTGGTGATCTTCGGTTGCCTACTGTCGGCCTGCAATAAGCAAGAGCTAACATCTACTTGTGTAACAGTGCCCGATCAAATAGTTGCAAAGATTGAACAGACGCTGGAACCGCCCAATATTGCGACAGGTTTAAGTCCCAGCTTTGCGGTTTGGGTTCAGAAGGAGCGCATCTGGCTAATCGCAGCGGAGATTGAGGGTACGTCCATTCTGGAAGGAGACGACGACGTGGGGGTTTGGGCCTCCGAAGACCTTTCTTCTTTGGGAAGGCTCGAAGGCGTTAACCTTGAGGCTATTCAACATTCCGCGATTCCCCAGCGGGAGTCGTTTCCTAAGGGTGTTGATGCGGCGAAAAGATGCGTGGAAGAAGATCTTCGTAAAAATCTCTGAGGCGACGGCACGGAGCGTGAAGTAGGCTTTCGCGAATGAAGGTCGGGTTTGGTCTAATCACTTGTCAGCGGTACCCAGGCGACCCGCGCTCGGCCTCGGATATGTATTCGCAGGCCATCGCTATCGCCAGGGCTTGCGAAGATGAAATGCTCGATTCGGTATGGGTAAGCGAGCATCATTTTTGGGACGATGACTACATGCCTTCGCTTCTGGTGACTCTCGGAGCGATCGCCGCTGTCACTTCGAAGATCACCATAGGAACAGGCGTACTGCTGGCACCTTTGTACGACCCCATAAGGCTCGCGGAGGACGCTGCTACGGTCGACCTGATATCGAAAGGCCGCCTTATCTTGGGTTTAGGTGCCGGATGGAGGGCGGAGGAGTTCGATCGACTCGGTGCATCGATGAACGCCGTCGGCCGCCGGATGTCTGAAACGGTCAAGGTCCTACGCAAGGCTTGGGGACCTTCTGTGTTTGACTTCGACGGGCAGGCCCTTTCCTATGGACCCACGAATGTCACTCCAAAACCAAGTCACGAGATCCCCATCTGGCTCGGAGGTTTCGCGGACGATGCTTTGCGACGTGCCGGGCGCATAGCCGATGGATTCATCGGTTCATCTACGCGGGGCGATGACGTGGCTGAGCGTCTGTCTTTCGTGAAGGAGGGACTGGCGAAGTCGAAGCGAGACCCTTCGACTTTTACCTTTGCTCTGCACTATCCGGTGTGGGTTGGTGATGTGGATGAGGTCATCGACCAGTTCCATAACCTTCGGTGGAAGTATGACGACATGAGAACGGAATTTGGCAGGTCGAGTGACGCGCCGTTACCATCACCTCCGCCATTAGATGATGAACGTCGCAAAGCGTTGTCTTCGTCGATACTGACGGGAACTGTCGAAGAAGTTGCCTCACGCATCCGAAGTTTCCGTGACGCAGTCGGCCCTGATCTGCATTTCATCTGCCGTTCATATTTTCCTGGAGTTTCCTTCGATGCGCAGATGCGTCAGGTAAAACTGTTGGGCGAGGTTCGCAAGCTATCGATCTGACACCTCCGCCGCACGCTGTTGGACCCATACGGGCGAGCCTGCGAGCGCATGTCGCTCAACCTAAGGCACTTCTCGCGGTAGTCACGGGTTGCGTTCTGCTTTTTACTTTGGGGCGTCTTACGGGTGACACCGCTCCTGGTGCAGGGGATCTATCGAGGACCTACGCGCCAACTCCACTTGATTCATTCGGCGATCTTGGTTTGATCGATGGTTCGTTCTTCGGATGGCGGACCCCACTTTTGCTGGCAGCGCGCATATTCCTGGTCGCTGTTGTTTTGGCTTTGCTCCTGCGAGCCCAGCTCACGAGGAAAACATTCGTCAGGCTGGGCATCGTTTATCTTGCAGCGTTGGTCTCTGTGGCGATACCGCTTGGACTTTCATTGGCATACTTGAAGTTGTTCGCTCAGGCGGATTCTGCCTTCAGAAGCCTTGGGGTCTTTATGACTTTAGTGTTGCTTCCCGTAGTTTTGACTGGGCTTGTCGTGGTTTGGGCCCCCATCGCCGCCCAGGCCGTGGTAGGTCTGCCATTCAAGTTCATCATTCGACGTCGAAAACTATGGTTATTGAGTGCTGCCTCCGGTTGGTTTTATGTTTTCACGAGCAACCGGATAGAAGCACTAGAGAAGGCCGCCCCTAATACTCTTACTCCGTTCATGTTAGCCCTGGCTGTGATCACCGTGCAGTCAGTCATTTTCACAGCGATCGCCTTCGAGGCGACTAGGGAGTAGTTCGTTTTTTGTCATAGCCGCTGCAACATGCCAGTGGCTGCTCCAGGTAGCCCAGATGCACAAGGAGCAGGACTGGGCTGCCACAGGGGCACGTTCAGGTCCTCACTGGCTGTCTTGGTCATGTGGCATCGACCCTACCTCTGCCAGGGACTATCTAAAGGTAGCAAGTTGCC
>JBDSRR010000039.1:0-5346 GCA_039929185.1 Actinomycetota bacterium | reverse complement strand
TGCGGGAGTAGCGCGGACCGTGAGGGGGGTCCGCGGGAAAGTGGGGCAGATTAGGCTCCGTCTCGGGCTCTCAGATAGTCATCCCAAGTGGGCGGTATCGCTGGACCCTCCGGCTCAACGACTGTGTAAGACACCCAAGAATGATAGACGCAAGAAAAGAAGAGGCTAGGGGACGAGGAGGTCCTCGTCTGTTTCGACCAGAAGCCGCAAGAGGTTTGAATAGGATTCACTTACGCCCACGACTGGATATGTGCTTCAGGAACCTTCCATGGCGTAGGCGATGGCCTCGTCGAGGCTCCATTTTTCCGATTCTGTCCAGAGGTCCTGCAAGTGCTCTTCGGTGAGACCCTCTTCACCAACCGGCTTGAAGCCATAGAGTTCTCGAGATATCTCGACGAGCTCAGTTCCGCTTGACGCTTTGAGCCCAGCGGCCACAGAAGCGAGCCGGATCGCCCGCTCGATCTTGCCATGCGCCTTGGCTGTCAAGGAAAGATTATCGATGTGGAACAAGACTCCTGTGATGTCCGTAGCCTTTGAGGCAAGCCGGAGTCCCTCATGGAAGTGATCCTCGGCCTGATCGATCTTTTCTTCGTGCAACGCGAGGTTCCCCAGGCCGTAGAGGACCCAGATCTGCATGAAGACGTTGTCCTCGGCGCGGTAGGTCTCCAGTGCTTCATTCAACAGAGCCAACCCTGCAGCGCGGTCCGGGCTGGTACCAAAGGCGAATAGAACCGCCATGAGCCATTTGGCGTTAGCGATCCCTATGGGGTCTCCTACCCTTTCGGCCGCCTGCAAAGTCCTCTCTGCCAACATCTGAGCAGTTTCGAAGTCGCCACCCATGTACTCTGGGAATGCTAGGTCATACAGCGCATCCGCGATCCGCACTTCATCACCGAGCTTCTCCCACAAGGCAAGTGCCTCTTCGTAATAGGCCCGTTGGCTGTCGATTTCGGCTTGCCAATGGCTGATGCCTCCAATCGCTTGCAGAGCCTTCGCGCGCAAAGGCGTTTGTTGCTGGGCACCGGGCATCGCAAGTGATTCCTCCGCGCGTCGTCTGCCTTCTTGTAGGTAACCTCGCATGTGCCAGAACCGCCACAGCGCTACAACCATCCTAAGGGCCATGTCTGACTCTTCGTTAGTGACCGCCCAGGCATGTGCTGCCCTCAGGTTGTCGTTATCGCGATCTAGCTGGTCCAGCCATGCCCGTCCTTTACTGGTAACGAGGTGAGGCTGTGCCTGCTCGGCCAAGTCGACGTAAGCCGCTGCATGCCGCTGATGGATCTGTTGATCCTCTTCTGTTTCTCGTAACCTTTCGAGCGCGTACTCGCGGATCGTCTCGAGCATGAAAAATCGGGTTTCGGCGGGAGCGGACTCATCGATCTTGACGAGACTCTTATCGACAAGCGAGCTCAACCCATCGAAAACATCGGTGCCTAAATCATCTGAGACGCACACGATCTCGGCTTCTTCCAGCCGGCACCCGTTGGTGAAGACCGACACTTGACGCAGGAGCTTTCGCTCTTGCTCGTCCAATAGGTCGTAGCTCCACTCGATCGTCCCCCTCAAGGTTTTCTGTCTCTCCGGACTCTCCCTAGATCCACCAACGAGAAGTTTCAAACGATCTCCTAAGCGCGCAAGGAGCGCCTCTGGGCTTAGCACCCGCACCCGCGCCGCCGCCAATTCGATAGCCAAGGGAAGACCGTCGAGGCGCGCACAGATCTCCGCGATAGCAGGAGCATTTTGATTCGTTACCTGAAAGTCCGGCCTAACCGTCACGGCTCGTTCGATGAACAAGGCTATCGATTCGTATTGAGATAGAAGTTCAGCGTCGAAGGGGTACTGAGGATCGGGTAAAGGCAGCGGCTGGACCGGGTATTCCTGTTCGCCTTGTATGTGCAGAGGGATACGAGTGGTTACAACTACTTTCAATCCATCAACGTTCTTCAACAGATCAGACACGACGGAAGCACCAACTACTACCTGCTCAAAGTTGTCCAAGACAAGCAACATCTGCTTTGGCCCTATGTGCCCGATGAGCCGTTCCTGTGGAGTCCGCGTTTCGCCACGAGTTTCACGCAGGCCCAGCGTCGACGCGATCTCGGCGGCGATCTGGTTTGGATCGGTTACCGAAGCCAGCGGCACGAAGAATGTTCCGTTCTCGAAATCGTATGCCGCTTCGCGCGCCAGTTCCAAAGAGAGTCGGGTCTTACCGGTTCCACCCGGGCCCGTGAGTGTGAGACAACGCGTTGTTCGCAAAAGTTTCCCCAGCCGCACTAACTCACTTTGGCGCCCCACGAAACTCGTGAGTTGGGTCGGTAAATTATTGGGGCGACCTCCGATCGACTTGATGGCGGGGAATTCGGCTGGCAAGTCATCAGCAACTAGCTGAAATAGCCTCTCCGGCTTTGCGAGGTCCTTAAGATGATGTTCTCCAAGATCCTTTAGCGTGAGAGAGCCAGTCAGGTCGTGGTGCACGAGCGCCCGAGTGGAGTCGGATATAAGGACCTGGCCGCCATATCCCGATGACATGATCCGAGCGGCCCTGTGAACATCGAGCCCCACGTAGTTATCGCCACCCAAGATGCCTTCTCCGCTATGCAAGCCCATCCTTACTTTGATTTCCACTTCGTGTTTCCACGGATGTTCACGTAAGGTTCGCTGTGCGGTCGCCGCGGCCTCCACTGCCTGCAGCGCAGAAGCAAACACGACGAAGAAAGAGTCGCCTTCGGTGGAAACGACTTTGCCGTTGTGAGAGTCGAATGTTTCTCTTAACAGGGCCGAATGCTCTTCCAGTACCGAGAAGTATTCCTTGTTCAGTTTCTGTAGAAGTTTTGTCGAACCTTCGATGTCGCTGAACAAAAAGGTGACGGTTCCAGTTGGAAGGCGTGCCATGCAGACTCCTGTTGTGGGTTCTAATGGCAGAGCATATCTTTCGCTTACTGATGTAGCCGTGGGTTAGCATGCAAGATGATCCGCGTCAGCAAACTCAATAAGGCCTTTGGGTCCCGCGACCTGTTCATAGATGCGGAACTCAACATCGGCGCGCGCGACCGTATAGCGTTGGTCGGGCCAAATGGCTCGGGCAAAACGACCCTTTTCGAGATCTTGGTCGGGTCCGGCAGCGCCGATTCGGGCGACGTTCAGATCGCAGGCGATGCAGTCATTGGTTATCTCAGCCAAGAAACGGACGACCTTCGGGGAAAATTGTTACTGGAGGAAGTGATGTCTGCCGGCTCTGCGAGCGACCTGGGCCACCGTATAAGACTTCTCGAGGACGAGATGACGGTGGTTAGGAAAGGTCCTGAGCTCGACCGCCTGGTCGCTGACTATTCGAAGCTGGAACATCGGTTCGCCAATCTCGGTGGTTACAACTTGGAACATGAAGCCAAGGCCATCTTGGGAGGACTTGGCTTCAAGACCGATGACTTGGGTCGAGGAACCGAAACGTTTTCCGGCGGATGGCTCATGCGTATCGCACTAGCCAAACTCTTGCTGTCATCGCCAGACTTGTTACTGCTCGACGAGCCGACTAATCACCTCGATCTGGAATCGGTGGAATGGCTGGAACGCTTCTTACGTTCTTATGAAGGTGCCATCGTTCTCATTTCTCACGACCGCGACCTTATCAATGGGTTCGCGTCAAAAGTGGTCGAAGTGAGTGCCTGTAAGCTCGACATGTATACCGGTGACTTCGAAGACTTCATCCGTCAGCGAGAACTTGCGATGCACCAAGCCGAGGCTGCGGCCCGCAATCAGGCGCGCAAGGTCGCCCAGACTCAGGTTTTCATCGACCGGTTTCGTTACAAGGCAAGCAAAGCCAAGCAAGTACAGAGTCGGATCAAGTCGCTAGATCGCATGGAACGCGCGGAAAGTCCGAAGCAGCGCCGCCGTGCGGTGAACTTGCGCTTCCCCGAGCCCGAACGTGCTGGGCGCGTTGTTCTTGAGTTGCGAGACATGTCGTTCGGGTACTCCGACGAGTTGGTTTATCGATCACTCGATCTTGTTATCGAGCGAGATCACAAGATCGCGCTGGTGGGCCCAAATGGCGCAGGCAAGACAACCCTTCTCAAGCTCGTGGCTGGTGCCTTAACCCCGCGTTCGGGAGAAGTTGTGTTGGGTCACAACGCGCGGATAGCCTATTTCGCTCAGCATCAGATCGAGGCACTCGACCCAGCCAAACGAGTGATCGAGGAGATGCTATCGGCGATGCCCAAGGGCGCGACTATGCGCCCGAGGGATCTGTTGGGAAGGTTGCTGTTTTCAGGAGACGATGTTGATAAGCCGGTGTCGGTACTGTCAGGTGGAGAGCGTTCGCGCTTGGCATTGGGCAAGCTGCTTGTTTCGCGCTCGAACTTGCTGTGCCTTGACGAGCCCACAAACCATCTCGATATGGAAAGCCGCGACGTACTGGAAGACTCGCTCAACGATTATCAGGGGGCCATGGTGCTCATTACCCACGACCGCCACCTGATAAGAAGTGTTGCCAATCGCATCATCGAGGTAGTGGCAGGAAGGGTCAGCGTGTTCGATGGAGACTACGAGTATTACGTGGCCAAGCGTGAGGAAGTAGTTACCGATGATGTAGTTCGCGGGCCTCAGATGTCCTCGAAAGATCGAAGGCGTGAGCAGGCGCAAACGAGGGCCAGGCTCAAGGAGTTGGTCGACAAAGTTCGCCGCCTTGAAACACAGGTCGAACTGGCGGCGCAGGAGATCAAGGTCATCTCCAAGACTTTGGCCGACCCTGAGTTCTACACGTCGGGGGCTGATGTTAGCGAGATGGTGAAGTTGTATGACGACAAGTCCCAACGGCTCACAGACCTGGAAAAACTTTGGGAGAGTGCTGCCTCGGACTTAGAATCACACCGTGGATTGGAACGTACAATGGAAACGTCGGGGCCGTAGCTCAGTCGGTAGAGCGCTGCCTTTGCAAGGCAGAAGTCAGGGGTTCGAATCCCCTCGGCTCCACAATGTGATGTCGCGGGGCATCGTGGACAGGTGTGTCAGGGCATAGTAGACGCTTTTTTGTCTCGAGGTCCGAGCAATCTTCCCTTCGGCGGGCCCGGGGGACGTCCCATCGGCTGGTAGTCGCGATTCGGATCTAGTGTCAGATGGCGCAGCTTCTCGCCATCGCGAGTTAAGACTCGAACGTCGAGGCCGTCGATCAGCATCACCACTCGCTTGCCTGCATGTTCTGTGCCGATGCCGATGTGGTGGATGCGCGTGCGGTAGCGAAGAGTGACCTTGCCACCTTTATCTATCTTGTCTTCACGGACCCGAACACCGGCGCCGATCTCGATCTTGCATCCACTTGGTCGCGCTTTGTCCCGCGCGTCGAACGCCTGCATC
>JBDSRR010000038.1:0-6917 GCA_039929185.1 Actinomycetota bacterium | reverse complement strand
TTCATCTTTTATGTTCTAAAGGATTGCCGGAACCACTTCTTCACCGCCGATAGCCAAGAGTTCGGGCGAGCCAAAGCCGCGCAGCCGCGAGACTGCTGATCCCATGCACCTAGTGGGTATCGTCGGGGGACCAAGGCCGGTGGGCAATAGCCTTTCCCCGTGCATCCAGAACGCAGCCTTCGCGGCCCTCGACCTCGACTGGCTCTATGCCGCCTTTCCAGTCTCTGGCGATCCCGTTTCTGCGATCCGAGGATTGGTAGATCATGGCGTGCGGGGCCTGAATGTGACGATGCCACATAAGGTTGCAGCGGCCGATGCAGTTGACGATCTCGACTCGTCTGCCGCGATTCCCGGGTGCGTTAATACCATCCAGGTTCTAGACGGTCGAGCGATCGGATACAACACTGATGGAGATGGTTTAGTGCTTTTCTTAGAGCGTGACGTTGGCTTTGTGCTGCCCGGGTCGAAAGTTGCCATCCTGGGTGCTGGGGGAGCGGCTCGGTCGGCATTGATATCGTTGGCCAACGCAGGTTGTGAGCAAATTACTGTCGCAGCCAGAGATCTGTATAAAGCACAACAGATCGCAGGCCTTGTCTCGGTGGGAAGCGTTCGACCATTGGAGGGCTTCAGCATCGGCGAGACCAGTCTGGTCATAAATGCAACGTCGCTTCCGGTCCCGCCTATCGATCTGGACTCGATCAAGCCCGGGGTTGTGGTGATGGATATGGCCTATCGGCCTGTGGTTACACCTTTCATGCAGGCGGCGCGCGAGCGAGGAGCTCAAACCCATGGGGGCCTTGGAATGCTCCTGCAGCAGGCATGCCTGTCCTTCGAAATATGGACCGGCATCAAGCCCCCGATAAATGTGATGTCAGCGGCGGCCGTGGCCAATTTGAGTGAGTGACTTAAGACATAGGTCGACGGTGCCGAATCTAGGAGTTAGATACTCTTGAAGTCAAGCATTGGAGGGAGGCAGGATGTCGAGCACGAGGGCAGATGAACTTGGTAGGGCTCTTGATGAATTCCTGCGTCAGTCACCTGACCTCGAGGCCCCGGCTCTCCTGAGTCCGGCCGTCGTTAGTTTGGATCGGTTGCCTATATGAGTGCTTTAGTCGGCGATCTTAGCGCCTTCGCACTGCCCGATGTCTTCCGTTTGTTGTCCCAAAACAAACAATCCGGTGCCCTGAAAGTTGTTCGTGAAAGTGGAGACGGGTTTATCTACTTGCGTGGGGGTCAAGTTTATTTCGCTCAATGTAGTCTCACGAAGGAATTTTTGGGTCAGCGCTTGGCTCAGTCGCGCTTGATCACACAGGGTCAGTTGCTACGCGTACTAGACGAACAGAAGAAGCGCGGAGACGTTCGCATCGGTGACCTGTTGGTAGAGAAAGGTTTTGTTTCAAAAGAGATGCTCGATACCTTCGTCCAAGAGGAGATACAGGATGCGATCTTCCATCTCCTGCAGTGGGATGTAGGCGTATTCACATTCGATGAAGGTGTGGTTTCTGAACAGGAAGTTGGCCTGTCCGTTTCCGTAGAGACCTTGATAATGGAATCATCTCGGCGGCTTGATGAATGGGAAGTGATCCAACGCAAGATCCCGTCTCTTGATGTTGTGGTTCGGATGGCCCAGTCACCACCCGAGGACGTAGTTGAGATCAATATCAAGCCAGAAGAGTGGAGCTTGCTCGTTTTGGCGGACGGCATTAGGAGCGTACGCGATATCGCTGCCGCCACCGAGCGGTCCGAGTTCGATGCTTGCAAGATCCTCTACGGCCTAATTACGGCTGGGCTGCTTGAGGTGCCGGGTCGCCCCATCGAGTTGTCGAACGAAGAACCCTCGCGACTTAGCTCACGCGATGTCGACGACACGGGGAATGACGACACGGGGAACATTGCGCCCCCTGTCTTGGAACCCGACACACTTGAGATCAGTGAGATTCACGAGATCCGCCTTGATTCGTCTGAGAAAGGGGATACTGGACCCGCAGCCACGGCCGTCGAGGTCTCAGTCGTTTCTGTACCCTCAGTCGTTTCTGCACCCAACGGAGACAAGAAATCTGAGGGCGGCAAGACAAAGGAAGGGACGTTAAGCGTGCAAACGGTTCCAGCGGTGTCAACGCAGACTCAGCCCGTATCTAAGGAAACCTTGCTTCGGCTGATCGCCGGTGTGCGCAGTCTGTAGATGGCCTCAGCCAAAATAGTAGTAACGGGGCCATTCGGTGCTGGCAAGACAACGTTCATCCGGACCATCAGCGAAATAACTGTTCTTTCAACAGAGCGCGTAATCAGTGATCACACCGCCCATCTCAAGGAATCTACAACGGTGGCGATGGACTTCGGCCGCATCACTGTCGATCCTTCATTGGTTCTGTACCTTTTCGGCACGCCAGGTCAAAAGAGGTTCGACTTTATGTGGGAGATGCTGGCTGAAGGGATGCTTGGTTTTATCATGATGGTCGATCGCTCCCGCTCCGGATCTATCGATGAGGCGAAGAGCATCCTTGACGCATTCCGGGGTTTTAGGCCCACCCCCGCGGTTATCGCCGTAAACAAGCATGATCCTAACGACCCAGCCGCAGAGATCTTTGCGGTTCGCCAGAGCCTTCTAGTTGAGGAGAATATCCCGGTCATCTGCGTTGATGCGATGGATCGAGCCAGCGTGAAGAACGTCGTTTTGGGCCTGCTATATAGCGCTTTAGAAGAGATCGACACTGAAGAAACCGTCGCTATAGCGTGAAAGCGGATGGCTCAAGCCAAGCGCAGCCCCTAAGGTCGGTTAACCATAAGGCCGAGATAAAATAGCGGCACCAGGGAGAATTTAATCATGAGCCAAAAAGTAAGAGGCTTGGGCGAACTCATACTCGAAGACGGCCTCGTATCTGAGGAACGGCTTGACGAGGCGATGCAGGAAGCGCGCACCATGGGGCGATCGCTCGGGCGTGTTCTCATAGAGCGTGAATACATAACAGAAGCGACTCTTATGGCTCTGCTTGCCAAGCAGATAGGGCTCGACTTCGTTGACCTAAACGACATAACCATCGACCCAACTGCATCCTCGCTGGTGCCTGAAGCCCTTTCCCATCGATACAGGGCCTTGCCTATAGCCTTCGACGGCGCTTCACTGGTCGTTGCGATGAGCGACCCGGCTAACGTTTTTGCCATCGACGACATCCGGACCTTGACCGGTAGAGATATCAAGATCGTCGTCGCGACTCGTTCGGATATCGAATCGGCGATAGCACGGGTTGAGCGTCTTGACGGGGCGGTCGATGCGCTGCTTGATTCGGCGGAGGGGGCCCAGGATGATTTTATCGAGGTCGGTCCCGCCCGCGATCTTGCCGACGAGGCCCCCATAGTCAAGCTCGTCAACTCGATCATCGCCCAGGCAGTTGCCGATAGGGCATCTGATATACACATCGAACCGCAAGAGCGCGATATGCGGGTCCGATTTCGCATCGACGGAGTTCTTCATGAGAAGCTTCGCCCAAACAAGTCCATCCAGGCAGGGGTGATCTCGCGCCTCAAGATCATGGCTGAGATGGATATCGCCGAGCGCCGGATCCCGCTCGATGGCCGAATCGGCCTGAATCTGTCAGGCAAGTCGATCGATCTGCGCGTAGCAAGTCTGCCAACCGTTTATGGAGAAAAGATCGTCCTGAGGATCCTGGATAAGTCGAGCGTTTTGCTAAGGCTCGAAGATTTAGGGTTCTCTGACTACAACTTTACGAGATTCCAGGAGTCGTTCACTAAGCCTTACGGCATGATCCTTGTTACCGGGCCGACGGGTTCAGGCAAATCGACAACGCTCTATGCGACTCTCAACATCTTGAACACGGTCGACCGCAACATCATCACTGTTGAAGACCCGGTTGAATATCGCCTTCCTGGTGTTAACCAAGTTCAAACGAATAACAAGGCGGGACTGCATTTCTCTTCAGCATTGAAGTCGATCCTCCGATCAGATCCTGACGTCATTCTTATCGGCGAGATCCGCGATCGAGAGACCGCTCAGATCGCCGTTGAAGCAGCATTGACGGGGCACCTTGTCCTGTCGACCCTTCACACCAACGATGCTCCGAGCGCGATCTCTCGACTTATCGAAATGGGCATCGAACCTTTCCTGGTGGCGTCTGCCTGCGATGCAGTCCTTGCTCAACGCCTTGCTCGGCGACTATGCGAGAAGTGCAAGGAGGCGTACGAGCCAAGTCGCGAGGCACTCGAACTGAGCAAGTTTCCGATAGCGCCTGATGAGGCACTCCCAACCCTCTATCGTCCCGTTGGCTGCAGCAAATGCGGGAAAACCGGTTACAGAGGACGCATGGCACTGCACGAGGTTATGAATATCTCCGAGGATATCGAAAGGATGGCTGTTGAACACAAGTCATCCGACGAGATCAGGCGGATGGCCATTGCGCAAGGGATGCTCGAACTTCGCCTAGACGGGCTCGACAAAGTGCTGAAAGGGTCCACGTCTTTAGAGGAGATTCAGCGAGTGGTTGTCTAATTGAAGTAGGCTCTGCCACATGGAATCTACTAGAAGCACCTCGCTTAAAGACCAAGAGTCGAGAGCACTAGCTGCCACGCTAACAGGGCTGCTCAGGACGGTTATCGAACGCGGTGGCAGCGACCTTCATCTGACCGCGGGGGTGAATCCCATCGTCCGCGTGAACGGCAAGCTTATTCGCCTTGAAGACTTTCCGGTCATGGAGGATGAAGACCTTCGGAAAATGATTTATTCGATCCTGACTAGTCGCCAGCGAGAAAAACTCGAAGAAAGCCTTGAGCTCGATCTGTCGTATGGCCTTCCAGGCGAGGCTCGGTTCCGCGTGAACGTATTTTTCCAACGCGACTCGATCGGTGCCGCCTTCCGGTTGATCCCTGTGGTGATAAGAAGTCTCGAAGAACTGATGCTGCCAAAGCAGATCGCCGGCTTTGCCGAACTCGCAAGGGGTTTGGTGCTGGTTACTGGTCCTACTGGACAGGGCAAGACGACTACTTTGGCTGCGTTGGTTGACCTCATCAATGTCAATCGCGCCGAGCACGTTGTCACCATCGAGGATCCGATCGAGTTTCTGCATTCGCACAAGAAGGCAATCATCAATCAACGTGAAGTGGGAACAGACACCCACAGCTTCACCGATGCCCTTAAGCATGTTCTTCGCCAAGATCCAGACGTGATCCTCATCGGCGAGATGCGCGACCTCGAGACTATCGCCGTAGCGCTCACCGCCGCCGAAACAGGCCACTTGGTTTTCGCAACACTGCACACACTCGATGCTGCGCAAACAGTTGACAGGGTCATCGACGTATTTCCCCCCAATCAACAGGAACAGGTTCGCATCCAGTTAGCAGGGGCCCTTCAGGGCATCGTCACGCAGCAACTGCTTCCAACGCGCGATTCGACTGCTCGAGTTCCCGCCGTCGAGGTGTTGATTGCAACTCCAGCAGTGCGCAACATAATAAGAGAAGGAAAAACCCATCAGATCTACTCGATCATCCAAGCGGGGGGCCAATTCGGCATGCAAACGATGGATCAGTCTCTCGCTAATCTCTACAAGGCAGGCAAAATCGCTGTCGACGTAGCCTTGGAACGGTGCCACGACTCCGTAGCGTTTAAGCAGCTAATAGGCACCTAGCTGCACTTGGCACCGCTGGTGATGGGCCTGCTGGGTGTGATTCTCGGCAGCTTCGCCAATGTAGTTATCTATAGGGCCCCCAAGGGTCTTTCAGTAGTCAAACCCCCGTCGCATTGCACCGACTGCGAGCATTTTTTGGAGTGGTACGAAAATATCCCGGTGTTTTCTTTCGTGTTCTTGCGTGGACGGTGCAAGGGGTGTGGGGCCCCCATAAGCGCTCGATATCCTTTGATCGAACTGATCATGGGCATGGTTTGGGCAGCGACCACGTATCGCATAGGCCTCAGCCCGGCACTTCCGATGTTCTTGTTTTTCGTCACGATCCTTGTCGTCTTGTCGGCGATCGACCTGGAGGTGCGCAGGCTCCCCAACAAAGTTCTCTGGCCGGCGTCAATAGCAGCGGTAGCGTTGGGACTCGCCGCAGCTTTGATCTCCCGGGATCTCACGAACTTATCGACGGCATTGTTGGGAACACTTGCCTATGGGCTTCCCATGCTTGGTATCGGTTTGGCCGTTCCTGGAGGCATGGGCGGGGGAGATATCAAGTTTGCTGGCTACCTCGGCTGGCATCTGGGTTGGTTAGGTTTGGGACGCGTGGCGGTGGGTGCTTTGCTTGGCTTTATTCTCGGAGGTCTGTTGGGAATCGCCCTTCTGCTAGCGGGTCGCAAAGGAAGGAAGGACGCCATCCCCTTTGGACCATCGATGGCTTTTGGAGCTTTTGTTTCGATGCTGGTTGGAAACCTGGTTCTGACGGCTTGGTTGGGGTAGGCTCCCTCAGATTCGTGGTAAAGGTTAAATACATCAATGTGGTTCTAAAGAGGCTAGGGTATGTTGTCGAGGGAGGTTGTTGACAACGTTTGTTCAACTTGTTACCTTCCGTCAACAGGAGAGTTGAAAATGCGCGATGAATAAAGGGAGTTACGTGGGAGAGCGCCTTCTCACGGTTGGAGAGGTCGCTTCCTTGATGCGCGTTTCCAACATGACGGTCTACAGGCTTATAAAGTCCCAGAAATTACCCGCTCTGCGGGTGGGCAAGAACTATCGGATCCGGGAATCGGACATGGAAACGTACCTTACTGACAGTGCAGTAGGTGGAACGGGGTCAATTGGCTAAGCTGCGCGAAAGCGTTGGATTGGATATCGGAACGAGTGGCGTTAGGGCCGCGCATCTGTCGTTTTCGAAACATCCCCCGGTCCTACTTAATTTCGGGCAAGTGTCTTTACCGCCTGGAGCCATGCGTGAGGGCGAAATCGTAGATGTGGCTTTGGTGTCCCAAGCAA
>JBDSRR010000037.1:0-15427 GCA_039929185.1 Actinomycetota bacterium | reverse complement strand
TTCAGGCCCGTTGGGATACGAAAAGGGTATTACGTTGAGACGGCAGAGGACGCCATCGTCATGCTTGTCGAGGCGATTGACTCCATTCAATACGCCGATAGATTGGATCGATGCCGCGAACTTGTGGCCACCGGGGAGCGCAGCGATGACTGAGTCGGCGGTTGATCTTGAGGCCATCATCGGCGAGCAGTTACAGACTCTCCCGCTGTTTGAGGACCTTGAAGCACCCGACCCCGAAGCTCTGCTAACACTTGGCATCGAGACGTCCTGCGATGAAACATCCGTTGCGGTACTTCGGGGCGACCGCGATATCTTGTCGAACGTCATCTCATCTTCTGCCGAACTGCATGCCAAGTATGGCGGCGTTGTTCCTGAGATCGCCTCGCGTGCTCACGTTCAAGCGATCAACCCTGCTATATCCGAGGCACTCAAAAGAGCAGATGCAACCCTGTGGGATATCGATGTCGTCGCCGTGACAACCGGTCCGGGCCTTATCGGTTCACTGATCGTTGGTGTTGCCGCCGCCAAGGCCCTAGCTGCGGTGCTCGAAGCCCCCTTGGTTGGGGTGAACCATCTGGAAGCGCACCTGTATGCCTGTTTATTGGAGCACAAGGATGCAACACTGCCGGCGATAGGTTTGGTGGTGTCGGGCGGACATACTCTTCTTGTTCACATGCACGCGCACGGTATGTACGAGATCATCGGCCAAACCCTTGATGATGCGGTTGGTGAGGCGTTCGATAAAGTGGCTCGCTTCCTCGGCCTGGGATTTCCGGGAGGCCCCGCCATCGATGATGCGGCTCGCGAGGGAGATCCAAATGCCATCGCATTTCCACGACCGCTCAAGCAAGATGGATATAACTTTTCGTTTTCGGGCCTAAAGACTGCGGTGGTCAACTACGTCAGAAAGCAAGACCACTTGGGGCACACTCTAAATATCCCCGATGTTTGTGCTTCCTTTCAAGAAGCAGCGGTTGATGTGCAGGTTCTGAAAACGATGCGAGCTGTGAATGATCTTGGTGCCATGGTTGTGTTTCTTGCTGGGGGAGTGGCTGCGAATTCGCGTTTGCGTACCAAGCTTGCCGAGGCGTGCACTGAGGCCGAAGTCCGTTTGTTCATTCCGTCGTCAACATATTGCACAGACAATGCCGCCATGGTTGCGTGCTGTGGGTACTATCGATATCGTCGAGGGATACGTTCCCCCCTTGATATCAACCCAGACCCGAACCAACCCTTAGCCTGACCTGGTTCTCCTGACCATCTTCCCCTGGCCCTCTTCCAAGGGAGGCTGAATCTGATACGATGCGTTAGCACTCTCAGGCTGGGAGTGCTAATCCGAAGGAGGTTCGTATGAGTCTTAAGCCATTGGGCGACAGAGTTTTGGTTCGTGCCGAGGACAAAGAAGAGGCCCTGCCATCTGGTCTCGTTATCCCCGACACAGCGAAAGAGAAGCCGCAGGAAGGTGTCATCTTGGCCGTAGGCCCTGGTGCATATCACGAAGGAACACGTATCCCGCTTGACGTAAAAGAGGGTGACCGGGTGATTTACTCGAAGTATGGAGGCACCGAAGTCAAGGTCGCAGGCGAAGAACTGTTGATCCTGTCCGAGCGTGACATCCTGGCCATAATCACCAAGAAGTAAGGTTTCAATGAAAAAGCCCCCGCTAAGGCGGGGGCTTTTTTTATGGGCCATAACCACACGCAAATCTCTACATAACTAGAACAATGTGACTATTTTGGGTGGTTGCCGCGCTCGACCCGTAGCAGGAAACTGACAGGGTGGATAGAGAGCGGTAAGGGCGGAACTTGAACGTATCCGATCCTTGCTGGGTGTCCCAGTCCCATCGCCTAAAGCGTTGGTTTGCGACCACAACGATCATGTTGCTCGGATTCGGATTTCTACCGGGGATATCCGCGGCGAATCACTTTGCGGGCAGCGGTGGAATCGTCGGCGGCTTTGAGATTGACGGCGACTTCATCCATGTCGGGTCCACCAAAGATTGGGACAACATCGGGGGCGTTCAAAGGGTTGACGATGCCGGTTCGCCCGCTGCCGATGACATCTTCACTGGGGGCAGCAAAGAACAGGGCCCAGATGGCTGGGCCTTTAATTCATCTGGTTCGGTACCAGGAAAGACGGATCTCACGCGCCTTTACTATGCAGCGAAATTGATCCCGACTTCGACCGCCTATCTGTGGCTAGGATTCGAACGACTAGATGTTGAGGGCAAGGGGGATGTCCACGTCAACTTCGAACTCAATCAAGATGCTGGAGAGATAACCAACTCTGGCGGTGTCTCCATCCCGAAACGTACCGGAGGCGATCTTCTTATCGTCTACGACTACAACGGAGGCGATAAGTCAACCGATGCGGTGAACATCGAACTGCGTGAATGGTCAGGCAGTGCCCTCGCGGGATCGTGGGGAAGCCCGATAAGTGGAGCAGGGCTGGGTGATGTCAACGTTACATCGACCGTTACAGGGACGGCAAGGCCCGCTGCTCCACCCTTCGAAGGGGGGTTCGTTGGCAATAAGCGTTTCGGAGAAGTTGGCCTAGACCTCCTCAGTTTCTTTCCAACGTTCTTTTCGTCCTGTCGCAACTTCAGCACGTTTTGGGCCAAGAGTAGGGCCTCGGGTGAAAGCTTCAACGCGGCATTGAAAGACAAAACACCTCGACGAACCATCGAGCTGAACACTTGCGACGCGAATATCCAGATATCTCCAGTAGCAGCGACCAACGAGGTTGGCACTGTTCACACCTTGACCGGTCATGTAAACACAAAGGCAGGTAGCTCGTTCGAAAATGCTCCGGCCGGCACGGTCATCGACTTCGTGAAATTAAGCGGCCCTGGGACCTTGTCCGCAAACAGCTGCGAAACGACAGGGGCGACCGGGGGCTGCTCGGTCACTCTCACTTCGACCTCACCTGGTACTACCGTCGTCAAGGCCGCCACCGATGTAGACGTGGGTGGCTCATCGCTTCATCGTGAGACCAACGGTAGCGCGGGCAATAGCAGCCCTGCAACTAAGAACTGGATTGACTACAGAGTGATCGTCACGCCCCCAACCGCCACGAACGCGGTGGGCGCAACTCACACCTTCACTGCGAATCTGCAGCGCGATACGGGGAGTGGGTGGGTGAACTTTGGTGCCCAAACTCTTACGTTGAGCCTCGACCAAGGTTCAACGGATTCTGAGTTCGTCCAGATCAACGGTCTTGCTTCCTCGGGCACGTCCTCTAGCTGCACGACTTTGGCTGATGGCACCTGCGACGTAAAGATCAATTCCACCACCCCTGGGGAAGTGGGTCTGACGGCGACCTTCAATACGACCTTGGACTCGGGAATCGTGACGAGAAGCGGTTCAGCCAGTAAACAGTATGTACGGTTCAGGATCGATGTCACCCCGGCACGGGCGACAAACGAAGTGAACACGGAACATACATTTACCGTTTCACTCGACATCGACGCGGGTGATGGATTCGAAGACTATGCGACTCAGACGGTTGCGCTGTCGTTGACTCCAGGACTCACCAATGCGCACTTCGTTTTCATCAACGGGACGACTGCGTCGGGGGTGAGTTCATCATGTATCACGAAGTTGGACGGCACATGTTCAGTGACGATCTCCTCAAGCGTTCCTGGCTCAGCTCAACTTGTGGCTCAGTTCGAAACCATTCTCGATTCCGGAACGGTAAGTGTGCAGAAGTCTGCTGACAAGGATTATGTCAACTTCCGACTTTCGGTTGATCCTGCCACATCGACTAACGAAGTTGGGGCAACCCATACTTTCACTGTTTCGCTTGACCGCGACCAAGGCGAAGGATTCGCAGATTACTCCGGCCAGACCGTCGCTTTGATGTTGTCCCCCGGTACTTCTGATGCACATTTCACGCTGATCAATGGATCTGCAGCGTCGGGGACGAGCGCCAATTGTGTGACTGCCGCCTCCGGTACATGCACCGTCAAGATCGTCTCGTCCACGGCTGGGCTCGTTACTCTGCAGGCATCGTGGGAAACCACCCTGGATTCTGGAACGGTAACGCGCGACGCCTCTGCCACTAAGCAGTACAACGACTACCGCTTGACGGTGACTCCACCCACTTCTACGAACGAGGTGGGCACTGCGCACATCTTCGGAGTGCTTCTCGAACGTGACACCGGTTCCGGATTCGAACCTTACGCCGATCAAGAGGTCGATCTGGCTCTCGCACCCGGTCCCACCAATGCGGGATTCACCCAGATCAACGCCGCTCCGGCCTCGGGAATCGGTGCGAGCTGTACTACTCAAAGCGACGGAACGTGTGAGGTCAGGATCAGTTCAAGTCAGCCTGGTCCGGTGACCTTGGATGCATCCTGGGAAACGACACTCGACTCTGGGTCGGTTACGAGGAGCGATTCTGCGGCCAAGCAATACAACGACTACGACCTACAGATCACACCTCCGAGTGCGGTGAACGAGGTCAATGATGCTCACGATTTTGTGGTTTTCCTGACCCTAGACACAGGTCTTGGACCAAAACCCTACGCGGGGCAGACGGTAAGTTTGACCATCGACCCCGGGACTTCTGATGCACATTTCACCCTGATAAACGGTTCATCATCATCGTCATCGGGTACGTCGGCGGGCTGTACGACCGACTTCGACGGGACTTGTGAAGTCAGGATCATGGCTTCCGCATTTGGCACTGTGACACTGAGCGGGACCTGGGGCACCACACTTGATTCTGGAGCGTTGGTCCGCACGGCAAGCGCTCAAAAACGTTACGTCGATGCCTCTGTGGGCATAACGCCCAACGGGGTGAATGAGGTGGGCGACCCCCACGAATTTACGATCACAGTGGATGTTTATCCTGCCGGAGCGACTCCAGTTTCGTTCGATTCGATCGTGCCATCAGTGTCTCCCTCGCCGACCGCTGTGATGTTGTCGACGTGTGACACTCCCGTGATCGTTGGCAACACAGCGACTTGCACAATAGTTTTAAACAGTTCGTCATCGGCCAGGTTCGTTGTGAACGCGCGAGCAACGTTGACGATCGGGGGCGTGACGATCGAGCGTTCAACGAGTGGCGATTCAGGACCCGGCGGAACGGGCCCCGCTACCAAGGACTACGTTGACGCGTCAGTCGCCATCGGACCCGAAGTCGCAGTGAACCCGGCAGGCACTTCGCATACGTTCCAGATAACGGTTACAGCCGCTCCCGCACAGGCAGGCGTTCCCGAGTTTCTTTCGATACTGCCAGTGGTCAACCCGGTTCCAGACCAAGGGTCGGTGTCGACTTGCGAAACTCCTACGGTATTGGACAACGTTGCTACCTGTAGTTTGACCATCACAAGTTCGTTACCGAGGACGTTTTCGGCAGATGTTACTGCGACGGTAAGGGTGGGCAACGTGACGCTGACAAGAACCACTCTTGCGAACGCGGGTCCATTGGGAACTGGCCGAGCCATAAAGCACTTCATCGACATCGATCTAACAAAGAGTGGTGCAACTTTCGCCCACGTGGGTGATTCTGTTACTTATACGATGGTTGCAACCAATCCATCCGAGATCGCCCTTGGCGGAATCAGTTTGATCGACCCCATCTGCGATAACCCAGCAACACTGGTGAGCGGCGACCTCAACGATGACAACCTTCTCGATGTGAGTGAAAGCTGGACATTCGAATGCGCACACGTGATCGGTGTATCTGACGGGGATCCAGTCCACAACGTCGCTACGGTCGTGGGTTCCAGTGCGGGATCGATCGTCTTAGCTACGGCGACATGGGATGTCGACGTCATCCACCCTGCCATCGTGCTCGTCAAGACTGCCAACCCCATATCTGGAACTCCGGGAGATCCCGTGACATTTACTTATGTGGTGACGAACACCGGTGACACAACGTTGTTCAGCCTCTCGGTCGACGACGACAAATTGGGTCATGTGGGCGACATCGCCTCGATGGCCGCGGGCTCATCTTTGACTTTGACCAAGCTGACCACTCTAGGATCTACAGGAGTAACAAACATCGGGACCGTTCGCGGAGTCGATATCTTGGGCAAGGTCGTCACAGCAAACGACGACGCATCAGTAAGTGTCGTGCTGCCGGCAGTTATCGAGCGGTCGGTGCTGCCGGCAGTTATCGAGCGGTCGGTTCTACCGCAGACCGGTATAGATGTGCTTCCGTTGGCTGCCTTCTCGTTGGTGCTGATCGTACTGGGGGGATTGTGTGTTCGTTGGGGAGAGCCCTTTTTATGGCAGGAAGTTTCGGGGATTTTGCGGCGAACCGTTGACCCTGACCTCGAAATGCAGATGTGAACCCGTGCAAGAGCCCGTACATCCCACGTAACCGATGACCTGACCTTGGTTGACGTGGCCGCCGGACACTGCCTTGCGGCTTTGGTGGGCATAGAGGGTGGATACTCCGCCTCCGTGGTCGATAACCGTGCAGATACCGTAACCCGAGCCACAAGTAACCCCGGCGATGGTCCCGGCCTTAGAAGCGACTATTGGGTTGCCTGTATTGCCATCGATGTCGATGCCACTGTGGAAACCACCCCAACGTCGTCCGTATGGCGAGGTCACAGCACCCCGCAGCGGCCAGACGAACCCAGACCTAGAGACTGCCCCGGTGCTGACGGAAAGTCTCGACCGGATCTCCTGTTCGAGCGCTCTGCTCTGCGCCTCCAAGGCTTTGATGTGACTCTCTTCAGCGGATATTTCCTTCTGGACCGATGCCAATGCCGATGTCTTCTCGCTCTGGGCCCCCGCTACTAGTTCGCGGCGGGCCTTCATCCATTGCCTTTGGGCATCGAGGTCGGACTTGACTCGATTCAAGTTGGCTTTGTTCTCGCTCAAGTCTTCTTTTAGCCGGGTAGCGTCAAGCATGACCTTGGCATCGAGGTCTGATGAGATCTCCCAAAGGATCTGCAGGCGACTGAATTCAACTATGGACTTAGCGCTGAACAGTCGGGAGAGGGCTTCGGCGGGTCCAGCCTTGTAGAGCCTGCGTGCCCGCTCGCTTGAGGCGTTCGAAGCCGATCGGTACTTGGCTTCCATGGCTTCGATGTCGGACTGGATGGAACGGATGCCCGACTCGAGTTCCGAGATGTCGTGCTGTCCGCTTTTGATCTGACCGTTCAGCGTATCTATCTGCCTCTGCAGCGCGCTAACTTCACGCTGGATCCCTGCCGCTCTGCCCTTGGCCTCATTTAGCCTCTTGCGGATCTCACTTATCTGTTTTCGGGTTTGTTCGAGCGCGGCAGATTCGCCGACGGCATAAGAAGTCCCTATGGGGACCACCAGCGATATGGCTACGACAGCAGCCACCAAGGACCTTTTAATGATGGAGATTGGACGATGCATCCACTACCGAGGCTAAACGGAGGTTGCCGGTCAGTCAAGTCATTGCCCGAACGCGTGTTCTACCGTAGTCTAGATAGATGGTTATTCACCGCGGTTTCGGAATCCTTCTTGGCGCAGCGTTTCTTCTTATGGGTGTTTGGGGAATGCTGGCCTGGTTTCGCAACAAGGACCCCGGGAGCGGATTTTGGCGCCTTCTTGCCGGCTGTCAGGTCGGCATCGGCGTGCAAGCCCTTATCGCACTCGTCCTCTTTTTCCTCACTGCCCCCGAGGATCGCCCCAATCCGCTGCACTATCTCTACGGCGCTTTCCCAGTAGTAGCGCTGGTTTTCGCCCATCGCTTTTCAGTCAAACTGAAAGGGATCGAGTGGGTTGCATTCGCAATTGCAGGGTTGTTCATCTTCGGGTTACAGGTGCGGGGGTTCATGACCGGAGCCTGATGATAGATTCTTAGTTCCCCCTAAGACCGAAAGGCGTGTTTTGGACTACGAGATTGGCATTGGCAAAGCGGCCCGCAGAGCATGGAGCTTCGATGATGTAGCGATCGTGCCTTCACGGCGGACGCGCGACCCTGACGATGTCGATATCTCATGGGAGGTCGATGCCTACCGTTTTGAACTGCCGCTTTTGGGCGCTGCCATGGACGGGGTGATTTCACCGGCCTCTGCTATCGAAGTTGGACGACTCGGGGGCCTTGGTGTTTTGAACCTCGAAGGAATACAGACACGATACGACGACGCCGATGCAATTCTCGAAGAGATCGCATCCCTACCGCAAGATGGCGCTACGGCCCGCATGCAGCAGATCTATGCCGAGCCGGTCAAGGAAGAACTGATCGGCAAGCGCATAAGCGAGATAAAACAATCCGGCGTAACAGTTGCTGCAAGTCTTACACCGCACAAAGTCGAGCAGTATTCAAAGATCGTGGTTGAGGCTGAGCTTGACATCCTGGTCATTCAAGGCACGGTTGTTTCCGCTGAACACGTTTCGTCTCAGACTGAGCCACTCAACTTGAAGCGCTTCATCGCAACTTTCGACTTACCCGTCATCGTTGGGGGCTGTGCTTCATACCAAGCAGCGCTTCACTTGATGAGAACGGGCGCGATCGGAATCTTGGTTGGGGTCGGGCCAGGTGCAGCATGCACTTCTCGTCAGGTGCTTGGCATCGGAGTTCCCCAAGCCACTGCTATTGCCGACGCTGCCGGAGCGCGCATGCGACATCTCGACGAAAGCGGTCGTTATGTTCACATCATCGCCGACGGCGGCATGCGAACAGGTGGCGATGTTGCAAAAGCCATTGCGTGCGGTGCTGACGCAGTGATGCTGGGGTCGCCACTGGCCCGCGCGTCTGAAGCACCTGGTCGCGGATACCACTGGGGTATGGCCACGTTTCATTCGGCGCTACCTCGTGGCGTGCGCGTGAGGTCAGAAGTGCTTGGAACATTAGAAGAAATCCTTCTTGGGCCCACGAGCGTTAACGATGGCACGATGAACTTATTTGGTGCGCTGAAAAACTCCATGGCGACTACTGGCTATCAGTCGGTGAAAGATTTTCAGAAGGCCGAACTTGTAATCGCTCCCGCGATCAAAACAGAGGGCAAATATCTGCAGCGCGAGCAGCGAGTCGGCCAGGGTAGTTGATACAGCCGACAGGAACAGTCACGTTCCTGTTCACAGACATCGAGGGCTCTACTCGGATACTGCAGGAACACGGTGACCTGTATCCCCGAATCCTCGAAGACCACGATCGCATAATTCGCCACGCCATCGCCACCCATCACGGGTACGAAGACGGCAAGGAGGGTGACGCGTTCTTCGTTGCTTTCGCGCGCGCAACCGATGCTGTCAACGCGGCGATGGCGGCACAGCGTGGGTTGATCGCCCACGAATGGCCTCACTTCTCACCCGTGCGAGTGAGGATGGGCATGCATACCGGAGAAGCCGAACTCGTGGCCGGAGGATACGTGGGCTTGCCGGTGCACCAAGCGCAGAGGATCAGCGCGGTTGCGCATGGCGGACAAGTATTGTTGTCTCACGCAACACGATCGCTCGTCGAGCCTCAGTTGCCAGCAGGCACGTTCATGAAGAGCCTGGGGCGTCATCGCCTCAAAGATCTTGGTCAGCCGCAAGAGCTCTTTCAGCTAGGCGCTGTCGATCTTCTTGAAGATTTTCCTGTTCCCCGTTCGCTCGATTCCCTCCCTAATAATCTTCCCGTACAGCTGACTAGTTTCATCGGTCGTGAAGCTGAGGTAGCTCACGTGACCGACATGCTAGATGCGTCTCGTCTCCTCACTCTTACCGGCCCAGGAGGAGTCGGTAAGACTCGTCTTGCATTGCAGGTGTGCGCGGAGATGCTCGACAGATTTACCGATGGAGTGTGGATGGTCGACCTTAGTTCTACGACAGATCCATCTGCAGTGCCTTTCGCGATCGCCTCCTCGGTGGGACTTCGTGAAAAGGCGAGCACTGCGACCGCCGATCGCGAAGCGGAAGCCGCGATCATGGATCGCCTTGTCGAACATCTTGGAGGCACAAGGACGCTCGTATTCATAGACAACTGCGAGCACCTCATCGATGCAGCTGCGGCGGCCGTCGAGTCGATCCTTCATTCATGCGTTGACGTCACTATCTTCGCAACAACAAGAGAACGACTCGCTATCGTTGGTGAAACAACGTGGCGAGTACCGGCGCTTGGCTTTCCGGGGCCAAAGGACACACTTTCGGACGATATCTTGTCGTTCGAATCTGTGAATCTGTTCGTGGAACGGTCGCGCCTGCATAAGCCTGACTTCGTGATGCAACCCCAGGACGTCCCAGCGGTGGCCCAGATATGCAGATGTCTCGACGGTATACCTCTTGCTATCGAACTTGCAGCTGCGCGGATGCGGTCGCTTAGTCCTCAACAGATAGCAGAGCGGCTTGAGGATCAATTCAACCTTCTTGCTGGTGCGTCGCGTACAGCGTTGTCACGCCAGCAGACTATTCGCGGCGCGATCGATTGGAGTTATGAATTACTGACTGCGCCCGAACGGCATCTCCTTACCGCCCTGTCAGTCTTCGCTGGAAGCTTTGGGCTGAAAGCAGTAGAAGGCATCTGCAGTGACGAAGGCGTCGGTGTTGGTGAGGTGGTTGATGTGCTTACGTCGCTCGTAGATAAATCTTTAGTCACTGAAGTGGGGGATGGAGTGCGGTACCGGCTGCTCGAAACCATCCGTCGATATGCATGGGAGAAGTTGGTCGGCGAGAAGTTGGTCGGCGAGGATGAGGTTGTCCTGATTCCGCTGGACAGTAAGCGTCAAGCGATGAAGCGCGAGGGTGAATTTTGGACCATCGAATTTCGAGATGAAGTGATGAGACTTAAACATTCGAAGGGGCTTGGCTACCTGCGTGAGATGCTCAGCCAACCCGGGCGCGATATCCACGTTCTTGACCTGGCTTCGGGAGGCCATTTAGACGAGGACTCGGGTGACGTTATCGACGGCGAAGCCAGCGCTGCGTATCGTCGACGGATCGTTGAACTCGAGCAGGAACTTGAAGAGGCCAGGAGTTTCAACGATCCAGCCCGAGTCGAGCTTGCCAATGAAGAACTCCAAGCGATCACTGACCAGTTGCGAGCGGCATTTGGCATCGGAGGTCGAGCGAGAAAGTCAGGGTCGAATACTGAGCGGGCGCGGGTGAGCGTGACAAAAGCGATCCGGTCCACTCTGGAGAAGATTTCCTCGAACAGCCAGCCCCTCTCTGCGCACCTAGAGGCCACGGTGAAAACTGGGCTTTATTGCTCGTACAGCCCCGATCCAGAGTCGAATTCCAAGTGGGAACTTTGATCGTTACCGGCAACTTCACGATTGTTCCTTCGTTGTTTACGCCTAGTGGGTAAACGAAGGAGGAAATCATGACCAAGATCGACACTGCTGAAAGTTTGAAACTTCTAAACGGTTCATCACGGGCCGTTAGCCTGCGCATCCGCCACCGAGACTTCTTTCTGGAACTGGCCGAGATGGCAGATGAGCAGTTGCGCGGCCCCAGGCAGGTCGAATTTTTCGACCTACTAGAAGCGGAGCACGACAACATGCGTGCCGCGCTTGAGTGGAGCTTTTCGCATGGTGACAGTCAAGAAGCAGTCAGGTTGGCGATCGCCCTTGTTCACATGTGGCTGTATCGGGGCCACTCCGAGGAGGGCATGTATTGGTTATTGAAGGCCATCGAGGCTGGACAACAGGTCCCAGCAGAAATGCGGGCGCGCCTTCACATTTCAACTGCCTGGCTGGCAAGAGACCTTGGACAGCAAGAGGCGTTGCGCGACCATGCCGAAAAGGGGTTGACGCTGGCTCGAGAAGCCAACGACAAGCCTGCGATCGTCCGAGGGCTTTGTGTATTGAGCCGATCTATTTGGCGGGAGCAGGGCACCGAGGCCATCCGGCCCATGGTTGAAGAGGCATTGGCGATCGCCGAGGAGATCGGCGACAAGCGACAGATCGGTGCCGTCTTGATGCAGATGGGGACAGACCAGGAGGGGCTCGGACTAGGGCGCGAGCCTCTCGAACGTGCGCTGGCGCTTCAAAGGGAAGTCGGAGACCGCAACTTCGAAGGTTGGGTCCTCGGCGCGCTGACCTGGATGATAGAAGACGTTTCTTTACGTGAGGAGTACTGGAACGAGACCCTAGGCATCGCACTGGAGACCAAGGATGAAGCGATGCGTGCCTACGCGGTGGAAGGACTTGGGTGGTTCCACGCTTTCCGTGGTGATGGCACTAAGGCGAGAGTGTTGTTTGAAGATGCGATCCAGCATTTTCGAGTGCTGGGTCACAACGGGCTGCTTTGTTGGATGCTGGGCGACGCCGCTGGTCTTGCTCAGATGCAGGGTCGTTTTCCGGAGTCGATCGCGATGTTGCAGGAAGTCTTGCGCCTCAACAAGAAGCGTTCCGGCCAGGGAGTTTGGGCGCACCTAGATCTTGCCAAGGCCCTTCAGTCAACTGGCAATCATGCCGCTGCCATTGTTGCGGTCGAGGAAGCCAAAGGGCTAGCCAATACCTTGCAAGCCCCAAAGATGCAGGGAGATGCCTTGACCACCGAAGCAGAGGTCGCTTTGGCTGAGGGCGATCTGATCGGGTCGAGAGCCGCCGTAACTGAGGCTATTTCGCTGTTGCGACCGCTCGGGAAGCAGCGCAGCTTAAGGGAGGCCCTTGCCGTTAGCGCTGCATTGTCCAAAACTGAAGGCGATTGGGATGGGGCGCTGGCTGTTCTCGAGGAAATGGTCGAATTGGCGGACGAAAGCTATTGGCAGGCCAGCATCATCGGCCGCCGTGGCGATGCACACCGGCGCAAGGGCGACCTGGAGTCGGCCATCGCAGATATCCGTTCAGCATTCGATCTGTCGATAAAAAACGACCATCTGCCAGGTGAGATGGATTCGCTTTGGTGGGTCGCTGGTCTGAAGATAGCCCAGGGAGGATCTGCGGTCGCTGCCACCTTATTCGGGGCGATGGAAAAGCTCCGTGAGGCATACGAGTTCGCCCCTCACCGTTCGCAAAGGCTCCTTTATGAGACGGATCTGGCTGCCTTGTGGGATTCCGCTGATGGCGAGGTCATCGATGGTGCCTGGGCGAAGGGGCGTGCCATGTCCAAGGAAGAGGCGATCGAGTTGGCCAGGGTATCCTTGGCCGATGCCCCCTGAAGATTTCGACCGTGTCCTGGTATTCGACTTCGGCGCACAGTATGCAAAACTCATCGCGCGGCGGGTACGTGAGTGCCATGTTTTCTCCGAGATCGTTTCTTACTCGATAACAGCTGAAGAAGTTTTGTCCCGAAGACCAAAAGGCATCATCTTGTCGGGCGGGCCGAAGAGTGTGCACGAACCCGGAGCGCCTTTGATAGATCCGAAGATCTTCGAACTCGGCATCCCCGTTCTTGGTATCTGCTACGGCCATCAACTTATGGCTCTTACGTTGGGCGGCAAGGTCGAAAAGGGCGCAAGTGGCGAATTTGGGCGCAGTACGCTTGATGCCGCCGGCGGCGTCCTGTTCGAAGGACTCCCGCTGCAGCAGACAGTTTGGATGAGTCACAACGATGCTGTGGTCGAGGCGCCAGATGGGTTCAAGCGAAACGCGTCTACTCCAGCATCACCGGTCGCGGCGATGGAGGATACGACCAAGGGGTTGTTCGGTGTTCAGTTCCATCCCGAAGTTCTGCATACCCCGGCTGGGACCGATCTCATCAAGAATTTTTTGTTTAAGGGATGCGATGCCATGCCTGGCTGGACTGCAACCAATGTCATCGAAAGCCATGTCGAGGCTGTTCGCGCTCAGGTTGGTGAAGCCAGGGTCGTGTGCGGACTTTCTGGTGGTGTCGATTCGGCAGTTGCTGCGGCATTGGTGCATCGGGCCGTCGGTAGCAGGCTCACTTGTATCTTCGTAGATCACGGTTTGATGCGCGCTGGTGAAGCGGAACAGGTGGTGGACACTTTCAGACGTCACCTTTCTATCGATCTCATCCACGTGAAAGCTCAGGATCGTTTCCTAGCAAAGCTCGAAGGTGTGAGCGATCCCGAAATCAAGCGCAAGATCATCGGAACCGAATTCATAAGGGTCTTCGAAGAAGTTGCAGCGGAAGTCGCGGGTCAATCTGAAGAGCCTGTGCGTTTCTTGGTGCAGGGCACTCTTTATCCCGATGTCATCGAATCTGGCGGCATCGGCAACGTAGCATCGACGATCAAAACGCATCACAACGTTGGCGGCCTCCCCGATGACATGGCGTTCGAACTTGTCGAACCATTGCGCGACCTATTCAAAGATGAAGCGCGACGCGTTGGTGAAGAACTCGGGCTTCCCGAAGAGATCGTCTGGCGTCAGCCATTCCCAGGCCCTGGTTTAGCGGTTCGAATCATCGGTGAAGTTACTGCAGAGCGGCTCGACCTGGTGAGGGCGGCCGATTCGATCGTGGTCGAAGAGATCAAACGGGCCGGTCTTTATCGCGAGATATGGCAATCGTTCGCGGTCTTACTGCCGGTGCGTTCGGTTGGTGTTATGGGTGACGAGCGGACATACGGTCATCCGGTTGTCGTGAGAGCCGTGACATCGGAAGATGCCATGACTGCCGATTGGGCAAGGCTCGACCACGATCTTCTCGAGCGCATAGCGAACCGCATCGTCGCGGAAGTGCCTGGTATAAATCGGGTGACATACGACATCTCGTCTAAGCCACCCGCAACTATCGAATGGGAATAAGGCTTCTACTAGTCTCGTTTCTGTTTGCAACTGCCTGCCAATCGCCGCCGGTGCGTGTCCCGGTCGTACCATCACCCACGGCACCGTTTCTTCAGGGCGAACCTGTCCTTCAGAAAGTCGGAGACTTCGATCAGCCCATCTATGTAACAGCTCCTAAGGATGATCCGCGGCTGTTCGTTGTCGAGAAGACCGGAAGGGTCAAAGTTCTGCCAACCAACGACGTGTTCTTGGATCTCAGCAAAGAAGTGTCTAATGGCAACGAGCAGGGTCTCTTTTCGCTGGCCTTCGCACCGGATTACGCCGCAAGTGGTTTGGCCTACGTCGACTATACCGACTTGAAGGGTGATACCCGGGTAGTTGAATTCAAAGTCGACCCCGCAAACCGGAACCGTCTCGAACCAGCGTCGCGACGCGAAGTCTTGTTCGTCAAACAGCCCTTTCCTAATCACAATGGTGGCCTTGTTTTGTTCGACACCCAAGGAAGGCTCATCGTCGGATTCGGCGATGGGGGCAGCGGCAACGACCCTGGTAATCGCGCCCAAGACCCAAAAGAACTGTTGGGCAAGCTGTTACGGATCGATCTGACGAAACCCAACACCCCACCCGAGATCCTTGCGTTCGGTCTACGCAATCCTTGGAGGTTCTCGTACGACGCCGAAGGCAACCTATGGGTTGGCGATGTTGGGCAAAACGCTGAAGAGGAAGTGAATAGGGTGCCTGCAGCATCAGTCTCTGGTGCTAACTTCGGCTGGCGCAAATACGAGGGAAATATGAAGGTGACCGAAGACAAGATAGACGAATCGAAACTCATCCGACCGGTTTTCACTTATCCAACTTCAAGTGGCTGCTCGGTCACCGGCG
>JBDSRR010000036.1:0-9629 GCA_039929185.1 Actinomycetota bacterium | reverse complement strand
TTGGATCGACATCGTGGCTGCCCCTAAGGGCCTCATCAAGTTCGAGCTCCCGAATCAAGGTAGGAGTTGACGACGGACCTGCCAAATCGGAAATTTGAGAAAACTTCGGAAAAAAAGCAGGACTTTGCCGATTCGCGTCGAATGTCTTAGTTTGTGAGGGAATTTCATAATGGCTTGAACGCCAGCGAGCGCGGCAACCACGGCCGCAATTTGCGCGCGGGGGTCGCCCTTTTTCTTCTCATGGCGATCATGTTTTCCTGGTTTCCCATTATTCGAAGTGCTGAGGCGGCTTGCGGCCCCCGCACGAACATTTGCACGATGCAGGCCTGTAACGACTTCGACATGACTGGCTGTTACCCGCAACCCCCAGTCCCTCAGCCAGTTAATTGTGGAACGTCCTCCCTTGGCATTCACCCCCCCGTAACGATACGCGGAACAGTGCTCGGCCCCACCGGCATCGGTGTTGCGGGTGCTTGTGTTTATTGGTATACGTCTTGGGGCAACGGCTCTTCATCAACTGACTCATCCGGACTTTTTGCGATCAATGTCGCTGCAGATGCCCAGGTGACGGCTTTGATTGCAACGAAGTCTTTGATGACGTGGGATGAGGAAGACATCGTTGCAACGGACTACGTAGTTGACCCGACCAAGCGAGCCGGATTCCATATCGCCTATACGCACTCTGCGCGCGTTACTCCTTGGGCAATCAACTCGACCCAGGACCGACAAGTCCTTGTCGAGTTGTTCACCGGCGCACCGTCAGCCACGTCCAGACCGCTGGTGCATGTGCCCAATGGCCCCATCGCTCAGTTGTCCCAGGATACGAGTTATTCCAACGCTTCTGGCATCTATAGGTGGACGGCCACGGCGACGGTTACATCGGGTTTAACCGAAGGGCTCAAGAAGTTCGCCTCATGCGTCTTAACGACAGGCACCCAGGACACGTGTACGAGCCCAGGACAATCGGTAATCCTATCGGGCGTACCTCCAGACGACTTAAAGGCTCGGATGGTCGTGGATAACACACCTCCGGTGTTCGGTTCGTCGACCCCGCCTTCGAATCACCTAACGTTATCGCTGCGGCCTTGGATCTACATTCCTGCCAACGATTATGGCAGTGGTTTCGTGGGCGATCTTTACCTTGATGGCACAAGGGTTAACGCAGGTGGTCTTTACTACAGCCCAGCCACCGATCTGAGTCTCGGGGTTCATGGAGTTTCGGCCACTGCCACCGACGCTGCGGGAAACGCCGCGAGCTATGGCTGGCAGTTCGAGGTGGTTCAGCTTGAGGCCGACGCAGCTATTGCCCAATTTGCGGCAACTTCAACCGCGGTCACTCCTGCCCCAGGTGGCCTGTCGGGAAAGGCGACCTTCGCCCCAATTCCGGTAACGCTGGCGGAATATGGCCTTAATCTAAGTTCGTCCACTCTGGCGAACGGACGCGGGCGCGGTGTACGCAACGTTAATTACGGCGGACTTGTTGTTACCTTTGTAAACGAACTCGGTCAACGCATGCCGAATGTAGCGTCCGTGCCCTTGCTTGCATACGAGACCACGTTCGCCGTGCTTGCCCCAGACAGTTCGGCCATAAAAGCCCGAATCCCGGCAGCCGTTCAATCGCTCCCGAGTTTCACGGTTGACACACCTGCCGGCTTCATCGTTACGGATCACAGTCGAGCGCTCCTGAACCAGACCAACGCAGGGGCGGGGCCGATCTGGTTGAATGTCGGCCCTGATTGGGCGGACCCTTTGGCCATCAACAGCGACGAAGACTGCAAGAACGCTGCCTGTAACGTCACCGGCTCGGTCAGTTGCGATTTTCAGAGTCCCGCTTCGGGATGCCTCGGAGTTTCGCCAATGATAATGCTCCAAATCGCCGGACAGTCACGTTTGATTCCAGTGTTGGGCCTGTTCCCCGATGCGGATGATCTGGTGACGGGAGCAGCCGGTTCTTCCCCTTCAAAGACCGCCCTCAAGAAGCCCGATCCCAACCCTTTCACGAACTGTGGATCTGGATATGGTTGTGACAACTTGGTCGCCCCGCGTCCAGGGGACCAGATTCATCCCCCAGATAAGTGGGGCAGGCTGGAGACCTACTGGCGAGCTGGCGAACTGTTCAAAGCGTTTGGCCATCACTATCCGTACCAAGTATCTGGAGCGACCAGCGAAGCCCTAGCCGTCTGGCAGGGGTCTGACGCGTTATCGGGGTCTGACTCGGGACGAATATCTTGTCTTACGTCCTTCGGGCACTCTGTCGAATCTTTGAACGACCGTTGGGCGGTTGGAAGATGGTCGCCAACTGGCCCCTGGGATGAAACCCATCTGATCAATAGCGTCAACCACCCCAATGGTGAGTACCTGCCGAAGTTGATTTCTGGTGCCTATGAACTGTCAGTACCTGAAAATAAGGGAGTGGCTATGTCCCCGCTCGCCAATCCCGACAAACCCGGGTATCTGGGCGGTACTTTCGATGCACAAGAAAACTTCGTCTTGGATCGTCTTGGAAATCAAGTTCCCTCGGTTGGCACTTTCAACACGTGGGCACCCTTGTCCGCCGTGCGCTCAACCCAGGCGGAGGTCATGACGGCAACGGAGTTCCTGGCCACTTCCGGCACGACAGCGTCACTGCGCTTCCGATTGTTTTTCTCGTTTGAGGTCAAGGAGGCATCCGCATGCGGATGAAGGCAGTACGTATTGGTGCGGGGCTCATGTTGGTCGTTCTTTCAGTTGCCATAGGCATACCCTCTGCAATTGGCGGTACCAGGACTTTGTCCGTCGTCACCAGAAATGTTGCTGTCGGTTACGCGGCATTGCTTCCAAAGGATGCCGATGGAACGCAATACTTTGCGCACTTTCTTGCCTACGAAACCCCCGCAGGGGATCGAAACCTACTGATCCGGGTGTGCTCGACTTTGAGCGTACGTAACCTTCTCCAAAGCGTGTATGTCGCCAGCGAATGTACCGACTACGAGAAGGCGCTTACTGCGGCCGAATTCTATGTCCAGCGCCCGCCCGATGTCGACGCCTACATCAAGACGACGGTCGATGGCCTTGGAGAGGTGGATCTGTTCCTCTTTGCGACTCACTTCAATCACGGGGCGAGTACAAAGGTAGTAGGTCCGGAGATTCGCGGAGGTTGGACGGTTGAGGCCGCCGTGATTGGCGGCTGCTCGGGAGGGGGGCGACTCGGGCGATGGGATGTATATGCGGGCGGCCTCATTGCCAGCGACACATTTTCAACGTTAACCCCGTTCGCACACGTGAACTGGGCAATGCTGTAAGAAAAGGAGAATCGCGATTGGTGGCTCGATGGAATCGAAGGATAGTGCCTGCTGTCGTCGTCGCGCTTATTTTGTCTGCGAGCGAGGTGCGGGCCGCTGGAGCAATGGTCATCCAAGGCACGGTCAGGAACCTCCTCGGCGATCCAATCTCTGGTGTGACGGTAGACGACGGACAGGGCCGCTCCGCTTTAACGGATTCGGCTGGGTACTACAAGATAGAGGAGGTCGTCGTCAACACCTACCGCGTTAGGGCCTCCAAGTCTGGTCTCGTTGACTCCTCGCGCTCGGTCGATCTGGTCCAATCTCTTTCACCGGTCGATTTTTCTTTGTTCTATACAGTTTCAGCCAATCTCGACAAAGCCGCGCTGTCAACCGCCTCCGGTGCCAATAATGCAACCCTCACTTTGACGAGTTACGCTCCGACGCCTGCTTCATGCATGCAGGTGACTGATACCAGAACCGCGACCACCACCCTGGCCACGTACGTCAGCACGAATGGTTCTGGAAAATCAACATGGACATGGGGTTTATCCCTGGCACAAAACACCCCCGAAGGTTCGTTCAACTTGACGGGGTCTGCTATCAATTGCTCGACTTCATCTGCTGTTTCCAGCACGCGGACCGCAGCGTACATCGTCGACAACACAAAGCCCCTCGTAATGCCGCAGAGCATCCTCCCGAGAAATGGAGCCAACGCGATTGCTTACACAGGAGGTCAACCTTTGCAGGCTAGGGTTGCTGACGGTTTTGGTGGATCAGGTCTTGACCTAGCCACGATTGTGTTCCGACTGACAGATGAAACTGCCTCCGTCACAACTACGTATTCAGCAACCTGGAATTCATCTACCTGGTGGGCCAAGACGCCGAAAGTTGCGCTGCAGCTGGGACATGTTTACACAGTCCAGGTTCAACTCTCAGATAGGGCCGGGAACACAAATAACATCGGACACAACGATGCCTCACCGCGCAGAGGTTTCCGCGCGATCTCTATCGAAATCGCTTCCTCAACCGCAGCGATACCGGACACTGCGTGCACGGTGTCCTCGGACATCGGACTTGACGGCATGAAAGACGTGACCTGCGGCTCCGTACCTTTGCAGGTTGGGGGAAGTTCGGTCACGCTGAGCTCTGCGCGACAAGGAGACGAGCGCGGATGGGTACACAACACCGTCCCTCTGGCCACTTCTTATTTGAGGACAGCAATCGCTGGAATAGAGCAACCACATGCCAGGGCTTATGGCGATGCGAGCACCAGCGAAATCAAACGATCATTTCGGGTGGAATCTGCTTCTGCGACATCGGTGACGTATCCAGTTACCTCGACGGTGCAGCAAATGGGTAATCTGTCTACAAAAGTGCCCGGTACATGGACTACAGCCTCGATAGTAATGCCTGCACTTAGCGTCGTTGGCACCTCTGAGGCCTGCAGCGACTCAACGATAACTGGGACGAATCGACGGGCGCCTCATTGCTCATCGGATCCGGTTGGGGATAGATATCTGGCCATATCCCGTGAAGGCGTATCCCAAGAGGCAGCGATTCAAAAGGTAGCCGCAATGGGTCTAGTCACACAGGATGCGGACGTAAATCTTGAAGTGAGCGGTCCCCTTTCGGCCGCACAGGCCCTTTTCAACGACGCAGCCATGGGTGCCGTGCAGGCGCTCGGTCAGCACGATATTGTCGATGCATGGGGCGAGACGAAAGACGGAATCTGTGTTTCGAGCATGCTGCTAACAAACGTGAGTGCCATTGAAGAATCTGGCCCGTCAGGCGTGAATGCCTATTCTCACTCGCTTTCAGAGGGGTCTTGCGAGTTAGCCCTCACGGCCATCATCCAACAACCTCCCGACGGTCTCGCCTTCCAGTGTTCGGTAAGCGACCCGGATTCTTGTCTCCCTTGCCAAAGCGGGTGCGACCCTGATCCCCCTTGCACAGCTGGTTCAGCCGTCGGGTCTGGTTCACATCGGGTGCACGACTATACTGACTCGTTCGATGTCGCCTGGTTGAGGTCCATGCACAAGGTTGAGTGGGATGCACAATGCCGAGTGCGGTGGGCAGACGGAAGTAACTACGCTCGAAGCGTTGACAATGATGGCACTTGTTGGTGGGCTACGAAAATGCCTGTGTCGGTGGCGATTGAATGGGGCTGGCAAACGTCCCAAACCAAAATGATCTATAACGCGAATTTTGAATCACGAGAGCCTCTTCCTGGGCAAAAGAAGGTTGATGGTAGTGACTGCAAGGAGCCAATCGTCTTCCCACCAAGCTGGATTGGATACGATTGCGATGTCATTGTTTGGGCCTCTGCAACGGGAGCCAAGAACGCAATCGCCTGGTCGACGGTTCAGAGGTCACTGCCAGCTCAGGGTAAGGCCTCTAACGGTCGGACTTATCGGGGGGGTTCTTGTTCTACGCTACAGGGGAGTGGTGAGGACAGTGGTTATAGCAATAGTTACTGGTACGGGGATCCAGATGATCTATGTGTGAAGTTTACCTCATCAGGTGACGTGTCCATTGTTGGCACCAAATTGTGCACTTAGTGCATTTGCGCAAATTCGCCATTGCCATTAGTCAGTTGCCATCATGGGAATCAAAGTGGGTGCAGTAGGGGTTATCCGGTCCGTTTTCGGTTGGCGGAAATTACAATTATTGGGGGGGCTGCTGATTGGTATTTCCGCTGCCTTTCAGCTGGGCATCCATAATGCGTACGTTGCAGTCCCGTTGGGTGCTCTCGGAATTGGGTTGGTGCTTTCACTCTTGCTCAAAAGAGTAGGGGCGCTCTGGATGGGGACTGTTTTTGGGCTGGACTTCGGAGTGAAAGTTTTCCTTGGTCGGTCAGCCCTTTTGTATGTGGACACACCGGTAGCTTTCATGGAAACGTTCCTCTACGTTATTGGCGGTGTTCTCGTCGTTTTGAGCACGATTCCGGCTCTGCTGGCAGGGAAGGGCCCTGAGCCATCCTCGATCAGTGCTTGGCGGATCGGAGTGGGTTCGCTACTGTTAGTTGTGAGCGTTATCGTCGCGTCACTGGTTGCTGGGGAAGTGCTCGGGAACGAATCAACTCAGGCCGGTGACGTTAAGATTACTGCGGCTGACTTTGTACTTACGCCGTCGAAGATTTCCCATGAACCTGGGATCATTCCGAAGAAGATTTCCGACAATCACGGCCCCATTGCCATGCATGTTCACTAACAATGGCTCCCGTCTCCATACGTTCATGATCAGGGAACTTGGGGTGGACGTAGAGATTTTCGGTGGACAATCCAAGCGGATCACCTTAGCGTCAAGACCGGGCGAATACCGGTTCTATTGCACGCTGCACGCCCCGCAAATGGCCGGCAAACTGATCGTCGGCTAGCAACTTCTATTGAGCAGACACCCAGCCGCTCGATTCTCCCGCGATGCTAGGATGAGTTGATGGTCGTTGCAGTTCTTTCCCCTTCGGTTGGTCCAGCACCCTCAGTGTCAAGCCTAACGGTGACAACACCTCAGCGGCTTCTGCGTGCATGAGAACTCGCGAGTCGAAACCCGGTGTCACTTTCGACGAGCGACCCAAAACTCGTAGAGCTGAGGTTGGGAGTAGGCTGTCGGACGAAATGGAACAAATGTCGGAGTACGTGTAGCGCCTGACAGTCCATCCCCGTTCTATACGAGGTCAGACCTCCTATAGACAAAGGGCACTAGGTGCACTGGCCGGGGTCGGCCACCACAAAGAACCAGTTGCCGATCACGTTGTGAGCTTCGCCGGCGCCCTCGTCGTCCTGCGCGGCCCCCAGCATCTCGTAGGTATGCGGCGCAGAGTTCACCGGGACCATGAACTCCCAGGTCCAAAGTCCTTTTTCATCGGTCCGCCCATCGTTTTCAATGGCGTGACCCTTCTCATCCGCTAGCGGAGTGACAAACGATACGCGGGTTTTAGGGTGATTGGTTCTCGCGGTGAGTTTTGTTGACTTGCCTCGTTCCACACAAGTCGGGTTGAACTTAACCTCAAGAGTTAGGTGGCCCGGCTGGGGCGACTCCGTGCTGGCGGGTGCGAATCCACTGGGGGGTGGATTTTCGGGTGAATATCCAAGACTCTTGCGTTCCCGTTCGTGCCTCTCCTCCTCAGTTTCTGTTGGTATCGCGGACGGAACGCTACTACTCACCGAAGCGGTGGGAGACTTCGAGGATCCAGGCGGCTTGGACCCGTTGTTGCAAGCCGAAAAGAGCACCGCGGCGAGCAAAGCAATCGCTAGACTTGACCGTTTCATCGGGCGCGCTTTTTCGCCGGCGGCGTCAGGTCGGCCTCACCCAAGTAGGAAGCGATGAGCATGGGGTCATCGAGTAGTTCGCGACTCGGCTTTTCCATAGCGACCTCTCCCTTCACAAGAACGTAAGCACGTTGAGTATTCTCCAGCGCCATATGAACGAACTGTTCCACAAGCAGGATCGTCGTTCCTTCGGCGTTAACGGTTCTAAGTATCTCAAAGAGTTGAGTTACAACGATCGGCGCGAGGCCAAGCGACAGTTCGTCAACGAGCAAGAGCCGCGGAGACGACATAAGAGCGCGCGCGACACCGAGCATCTGCTGATCACCGCCCGAGAGCGTCCCTGCGGCCTGTTTGCGCCGCTCGCCAAGGCGCGGAAAATACTCGAACATACGGCCTAGCCTGTCTTTGTATTGCGTTTTCTCCTTGCGCCGCGTCCAATAGCCATAACGTAGATTTTCTTCAACCGTGAGCGACGGGAATAAATCGCGGCCCTCGGGAAGGTGAGCTATCCCCCGGCGGATAAGTTTGTGCGCGGGCAGGCCTGCTGCATCCTGTCCATCGAACAGGATCGATCCTGTACTTGGAGCGATGAGCCCGGAGATCGTTCGAAGAGTAGTTGTTTTTCCTGCACCATTTGCTCCAACGAGTGCAACCATTTCGCCTTCTTCCACACGCAGCGTCGCGCTGCGCAAAGCCTGCACGGCACCGTAGTAGACGTCGATCGACTCAACTTCGAGCAGGCTCATACTTGCAACTTGTCTTCCTCGGCCGCCTGCCCAAGATAGGCGGCGATCACAAGCTCGTTGCGTTGGATCTGCTCGGGAGTCCCTTCTGCTAACAACGAACCACCATCGAGAACGTACATGTAATCTGACACGGAAGTGACCATCCGGACGTCGTGCTCTATTAGCAGCAAGGTGACACCGAGCGAGCGGACGAAGCGAAGGATCTCGGTGAGTTTGTCTGTCTCGTTGTTATCAAGGCCCGAGGCTGGCTCATCAAGCATGATGATGCGGCTCCTCGTCACAACAGCACGTGCGACCTCGACCATGCGCAGGACGCCGAATGGCAAGTCGCGCGTTGGTCTGTCGGCTACCGATTCAAGCTCGAAGAGTTCGATCACGCGGCGCACCTGACGACGGGCATCCCTCTCTGCTGAAAGCGCCGAGGGCGTCACGAGGAGGTTTCCAAACAGAGTCGTCTGGTTATGTTGGTGCGTAGCAACTAGCAGATTCTCAAAAACACTGAGTTGTCCGAAAAGCTGGATCGCCTGAAACGTGCGAGCTACACCGACCTCAGCGCGTGCGTGAACAGGCAGGTCGGTAACGTCCTGGCCGTAGATCATTACCCTTCCTCTGGCTGGCTGATTAAGGCCAGCAACTGCGTTGAAGAATGTAGTTTTGCCAGCCCCATTCGGGCCAATAAGTCCGACGATCTCGCCTTCGCAAACTTTGAGCGACACATCGGAGTTCGCGGTCAGTCCGCCGAATTGCACGGTGATGCCGGTGGTTTCGATAACGACGCGCCCCTGGTCGCGTTCGGGCCGCAGCGACTTGGGGGCTTGCGCCGCCAACGTTCGCCAGGTGACTGGTGCCGATGCAGCAGACACTGCCGCCTCCGCGGTGCCATTGGGCGCCTCCGCAGTTGGCGCATCTGACCCCAGACCGAGAGTTAAGAGGTCGAGCGGTGCTTCCTTGGTCGGGACAGCGGATCCTCGTTTGAAACTGGGGATATTCACGCGCTCAAGAACTCCCCGCACAGGATTGCGCCTTTGCGTAGTGGGCTTGGATCGATGCTCCTGTTTGCGAACACGCACGAAGACCCATTCGAAAGCGCGACCTACAGCATCGAGCATGCTGTTCAGAAACCCGGCCACGGGCGCTAAACGCAGGAGGACCGGTTCTAGCTTTGGTCGAAGCGCCTCCGGGATGGCAGCAAGTCCGCCGCGGTAAAGCAACAGGGTCCCCGCGAGAAGCACTGCCGAGACGACTGTCAGGTAACCCCCAAGCGCGGCTACGTCAAAGAAGAGCTGGTTTAAGAAAGCGAAAAGCAGCCCTGAGGCCACCGCACCACCGAGACTGGACAAGCCTCCTACAAC
>JBDSRR010000035.1:0-10572 GCA_039929185.1 Actinomycetota bacterium | reverse complement strand
CCTCTTGAAGCAATGAGAGTTCCTGTTGCGAAGGCTCCGCGACATCTAGCCACAAGACGTTGCTCTTATCTTCGAGGTGGTCCGAGATCAAAGCGGGGTCGAAGTCCGAACTTGCTAATACGCCCTTGTTGTAAAGCCTCGTTCTGATCAATTGGAAACCGGTTCGTTGTGTGGCTTGAGGACGATAAATAAGGCGGCGATCACCAATGCCGCTCCAATGAAGCTTGCCGGGCCGACTGTTTCACTACGGACGAAAACCCCAAGGGCCAGTGCGATCACCGGGATGATGACGGTGATGAAGCTAATGGTAGTCACGGGCCAATGATTGACCAACCAGCCGAACAGAACGTATGCCCCCACCGAGCCCGCTATCGTGAGATAGATGATGGGAAAGGCCGCATCAAACGTAGACGGCAGCGTGTGGTGTTCCCCCAAGATGAAACTTATCGGTGTCACGATGGCGAACCCAACCGCCGTGCCGACCGCATTCGCGCCGATCGATGACTGGCGGGGGCCTCGCTTCAGCAAGACACCCGATAGCGACGCCATGCTCGCAGACACGATCAGCGCGATCAGATATCGAGCAGGAACGTTGGCATTTAGTTGGCTGTTGAAGATGAACGCAAGGCCAACGATGGCTACCAGGGCAGCCAGCAGTTTGCGAGCCTGGAGTGGTTCGAGGCCGAAGAATTTTGCATAGAAAGCCGTGGATATTGGGATCGTTGCATAGAAAACCGCTGTTATCCCTGACGGGACTACTTGTTCAGCTATGTACAGGATAGGAAAGTTGATGCCGAAACCCAACAGTCCATAAAGAAAAGCGGCCTTGAACGCGTCACCTCTGGGCAATCGCTCTCGCCGGATCAGCGTGATCGCAAGGAGTATCAAACTGGCCAAACCTAGGCGTAGCGCCGCGGCCCAAACAGGAGCAACCTCGTCGTTTCCGAGACTGATAAATAGAAAGGTGCTTCCCCAAATTGCTCCACATGCTAGGAAGACCGCGTATTGCATCCCAACTCCTCAAGCACCTTCGTTGTGGCTTCAGCGATGTCATTAACGGCATTGTCGAAGGCAGCCGTGTTGGCCCGCGAAGGACTTCGGAATCCGGTTACTTTGCGGACGAACTGCAGTGATGCGGCGGTGATCTCTTCCTTGGTTATCGGCTGTTCAGCCACCCGGAGTTGTTTGATGCTTCTGCACATGCCGCAAGGATATCGTCATAAGACGAACTGACCGTCGCGCATCAGGTACTGGTTGTCCACCTTGATCGTTGAGCGGGTGGCCACAACGTCGACATGGCTGGGGCAGGTCCAGTCCGCCCCAGTTTCTTCAGGATACGGATAACCGAAGGCCACGTGAACGCCCGGGATCTTCTCGTCCTGTAAGAGGTTGCCCGACAATGCCCCAAGGGAAACGTTGGTTCCTATGGCGTATTCCCCCACGCGATCCGAGTTTTCGTGCTGGTTCAGATATGCGACGAGTTCTTCTTGAAGCCCCGGGGTCGATGCGGTTATTTTTCGAACGCGGCTGTTGGCTATCTCGAAACGGGCGGGCTCGTCGAGTACTCCATATTTACCCGAGAAATGGTCACCGATGACTTCTGCTCCGATCACCCCGTCAACGGAAATGGGGCTGGTAAAGGTTTCGCCTTCGGGCAGATTGCCCCACATTCCTTGTTGATGGTAAAGACCGGGGCACGGGTTCCACTTGCGCACACTAGGGTCGAACTTGGCCGACAGATCGGTGCCCGACGGGGTCTGCACTTCGATATGCCTGGCACCTTTGACTGCGTCATTTACCTTGTGCGTGATGCGTGCGATCTCGTCGTAATCTGCCGTCATGCCCTCCCGCATCAGCCTTTCGTCGATGCCGACCATGTGGCCATGTCGGGTTTTCATTTGGTAGATAAGTAGATCCATCATCGGCCGACGAAATGCTAGCTCTCCGTTGAGTGAAGTGGCGGCGAAGAACGACACTGTGGGCTTGAACTCTGTCAATGCCCCCGCCAATCCATCCGGAAACTCATTCGCGGGACGACCGATAAAGTCCTCGATCTTAAGTACGCAAACGCTTGAGCCGATATCCATGACCACTTTCTCAAGAGCGCGGCCGATGTCCTGTCTGGCCGTGTCTGTGATTATCACCACCTTGTCGACAGAAGTAACTGCCATGCAAACCCGTACAGCGTTAGTGGCTCCTTGGTGCATCTTTTGTGGTCTCCTTTGGAAGTGTTGGTGACTAAACTGTCTCACATGACGAGTCTGCCTATTGCCGCTGCCACTTCAATAGGTGCTGTGCATCTATCAGTCACCGATGCCGAGCGAGCCATTCGTTTCTACGGTCAAGTTGTGGGGCTCACCGAGCTAAGTAACGCGGGCGGAAGTGTTGCTTTTGGCGTTGCTGGCAGAGAGCTTGTCGTGCTTCATCCCGGCGCGAGTCGTTCGGTTGTGCAGGGTTCGACTGGGTTGTATCACCTGGCCATCGTCGTGCCGAGTAGAAAAGAACTGGCTCGAGTCGTAGCCCGGCTGGATCGCCTGGGCTACAGCCATTCTCCGACCGATCATGTGATGACAAAGTCGGATTACCTGTGGGACCCCGATGGCAACGGGCTCGAGATTTATGCGGAAACCCCCGAAGTCGGAACCTGGACATTCGACGATGGCAACTTCGCTGCCCGCGATGCAGGCGGAGCATTGCGCTCAGGCAGAGATCCGATCGATATGCGGATATTGATGAGCGAACTATCTGTAGACGATGACCTGGATGCGCCGATGCCGGAAGCAACGAAGATGGGCCATGTGCATCTACACGTTTCGGACCTCGATGCGGCGATAAACTTCTATCACGACATCATTGGTTTCGATGTCATGGGGGTTGCACCTAGTTTCGGAGTGGGTTTTGTATCCGCTGGCGGATATCACCATCACGTCGGGTTGAACATCTGGGCTGGCGCAGCCGCGCGTCCTGCCCCTGCAGGTTCGGCGGGCTTACGGCATTTTACGATCGAACTTCCAACCCAGGACGACCTCGACGATGTTGTTGATCGGTTAGCGAAAGCAAGCACAGCATCGGAGGGACTGTTTGTTCAGGATCCTTCGGGGAACCTCATGAAGCTCAGTTCGTCCAGTGGATCCAGGTAACCGTTCCGTTTCCGTGCCTGTCAACATCGACAACTCTGGACCTGCTGCCTTTTCCAGGGCCGCTTGGCGTGCTGCTTGAGATGGTGGTGCTTGAGTCGAGGTGGTTGTAGATGGTTGCGAGCTGGTCATAGTCATGCTGGTTGGGGTGTTGGTTGCTGGCTGGCAAATTCGTGTAGTCCATGCATGTGCCCAGATTCGCATTGTTGAAGTTCTCGTCCTGGTGATCTAGTCCAAACGTGTGCCCGATCTCTTGGCACATCACCATCTGTCGCCACGCGGGTGTGTTGTAGGTCGAAGTGTTGAAGTAGGTGTCGTTCAACTTCACGTACCCTGCGGCGATGTGACCTGCTGAGAGAGAGATGCCTGCAATTCCCAGCCATCCATTAGCACCGTAGGTGGAATTACAAACTTCGACGCGTCCAGGTGTCACGTTGCAGCGTTTCACGTTGCCAGCATTGCCTGCGACGATCGTTGTATTCAAGACGGCCGAATTAGTCCAATCTGCAGATGCTGTCGCGAGGTAGGAGTCCCAGGCGCTGGTGAGGTTGTCGCCCAGTTTCAATTCGAATGGGTTGGACGTCCGAGCCCAGTGGTAGCTCCCCCAGCTATGGGTGGCACTTGCTGGAGTTGCCAAGGCGAAAAGTATGGCTGTCGTAGTTAGTGCCAACATTGATCGAAACTGCGTCCTCATTTTATAATCTCCCCTCAGTGTCTGCCAATTGTAGCATCAGGGTTTAGGGAATCGGATGCCGAAGCAGGAACCTTGAGGTTGGTTTGGCTCATACCAAATTTCGCCACCGTTGGCGCGAGCGAGCCCTCCTACGATCGACAAACCGAGCCCAGTGCCCGCACTGTTGCGTGTTTGCAGAGTTTCCGCCCGCGAGAAGCGGTTGAAGAGCCTGGGCACGAAGTCCTTTGGGACTCCCTCTCCGTAGTCACGGACTTTGATCTCAACGAAGCGTTCATCTTCGAAGGCTTCGACGAAAACGGGAGGAGCCCCGTATTTCACAGCGTTGCCCACGAAGTTGGCGACGATCCTTCGTAGCTGCTCCGGGTCGGCGAGAACCAACAGTCGGTCATCGACGCTTACCTGTATCCCGGGAAATTCCTGAGAGTAATATTCAACAGCCTCGCTGATGACATCTTTCACAGAGATGGTCTCGATATGGCTTTGCAATGCGCCCGCCTCGATGCGTGAGAGCGTGAGCAAGTCATCTATCAAACGAGCCAGTCGCATCGCTTGGCGCTCTATCACGGTGGTGTAGTCGCGTTTCTGCTCGTCCGATAGCGAGTCCCAACTCTTGGTGAGGGTTGAAGAGAAGCCAAGTACCGACGTAAGAGGACTTCTTAATTCGTGCGCTGCAGTGGCAACGAAATCCTTCATGGCCTGGTTCACATCATGCAGTTCGCGATTTGCCATCTCAAGTTGAATGGTTGCTCCGCTGAGCTCACTTTCGCTTTCTCTGAGGCTGGCCGTCATCTCAATGGCCAAGCCCACGGCCACTCTCCTTGACCTTGCAAAGGAGTAAACAAGACCCGAAACTAAAAGCGAAAGGGCGATACCTGTCAGCCCGACTCCTAGGGGAATAGCGGGCGCGGAACCTGCAGAGAACCCTGGTCCGGGGGTCGCGAATATCCGCCACCTCCGCTCAGCGATATTGATGTCCTGGAAGCGATTGGGCTGCGCGGCTATAGACGGCTGGAGAGCATCGAAATTGTGGTTCGAGTCGAAGAGGGCCCTCTCTTTGTTAAGTGCAAGGGGTTGCGAATTGACTGTAAGCCCGATGTCGTAAATCTCGACGTTTACCTTTGGGTTGGTTCCTAGCACTCCATCCATCATTTTGTCGAGACTAAATACTGCGGCAAAAACCCCCGAGAAAGCCCTGCGCCGTGCGGGGGCGGTGGCGGGTATGTCTTCGCGGTCGTACGCGGCTAGAAGCAGTAAGAACCCCTTAAACGGACCCTGCAAAAGGCGGACAGGCGCCGTGGCGACTGGCGTCCCAGCATCTCGGGCATGCTCGATCGCCGAACGCCTAACGGGATCGCTGCCGGTGTCGTACCCAAACGTGGCTTCGTTGCCCTCAAGCGGCTCGAGGTAATCGACAACATAAAGTAACTCGTTTTGCGTTGTGGGGTGAACCCTAAAGGATGGGTAGCCGGACCCACTCAGGCTGTTGTCATTTCTCACTGACTCCTCGAAAGTTGCCCTTTGTGCGCCCTTGATCTGGCGGTTGAAACTGATCGCTCGGGCCCCAAGGGCTCGACCTTGGACGTCGGCCACCTTCAGGTATTGATGGAACTGCTCCCGAGTCAAAGGCTCGTTGGTCAGGTGGAGGCTTCGAAGGCCGTAGAGAATCTCGGTGTGAGAGTCGACGCGTCGGGTGATGGTGGTGACGGCATCGGTGACTAGGCTATCGAATTGTCGCTGGCGACTACCTAGGGTGGCTTGGTGTGAATACCAAACCCCTGTCCCGGTCATCAATAGGCCCAGCACGAGCAAAGCTACAGGTACTCGCCACTCCGGCTTAGGGACCTCTGGGCCATCGGTTGACAGCGCCGTGTGCTTTGTCTCACGCAGGCTCAAATTTCCTCGATCCTTTGGGGTGGAGTCTTGATTGTCATATCCTATGGTCTTGATGATATGGAAGCGGTACGTGCGTAGCTTCGCCCTGATCGCTATTGCTCCCATGCTCGCTTCTTGTGCAACGCCTGAATCGATCAAAACGGGCTTCGATAAGGGCAAGATCGGTTTCATCTTTGTGGGAACCCGCGATGATCTTGGCTACAACGAAGCGGCTTGGGAAGGAAGCGAAGCCGTTGCCAAGGCTTTCCCAGATATGGGGATCCTGCGGAGGGAGAATGTTCCGGAAACCCCTGATGCTGAACTGGCGCTTGAGAACATGATCAAGAAGGGAGCGAAGATCTTGTTCGCTACCAGTTTCGGTCACCTGAAGTACGCGTACGAAGTAGCCAAGCGCCATCCTGACGTTGTGGTCCTTCATCAGGGAGGCGTCGAGCCCTCACCGAAATTGGACAACCTGGGCACATACTGGGGCAACGTTTACGAACCGGTCTTTCAAGCGGGCATAGCAGCGGGTGCCGCGACGAAAACCAATAACCTCGGATACGTGGTGGCATTCCCCATTCCCGCGACCTACCTGAACGTCAACGCCTTTACCCTCGGGGCCCGATCTGTGAATCCGAAGGCGACAACAAGGGTCCTGTTCACCAAGGATTGGTGTGATCCAAATAAGCAAACGACGGCCGCTCGGGAGTTACTCGATCTGGGTGTCGATGTGATTACCCAACACCAAGACTGCACCAGGACCATATTGGAAATCGCCGAGACTGCAGGCGTTTTTTCCATCGGTTATCACGCGGATGGATCGGAGGCTGCACCCAAAGGATGGTTAGTGGGCTCCGTATGGGATTGGGGGCCGTCGCTTGTCGGCATAGTCAACGCCGCGATTAATGGCGAGTTCGCAGAGAGCCCTTACAACGGCGACTTCCGGGGCGACTATCGAGCAAGAGACAACCCATTCGTCCTAACGGAATTTGGGCCTTCAGTCTCGCCCGAAACTCAGAAGCTGATCGCCGCAGCGGGAAAACGATTCAAAGAAGGCGGCTCTCCGTTCGTAGGCCCGATCGTTGACCGCGACGGCAAAGAGCGCATCGCTGCTGGGGTCGTCCCGACTCCCGCGGACCTAGACGCGCTGGGCTACTTCGTTGCAGGCGTCGTTGGCGACGTTGCCGAATGAGCTCGAAAAGGTAACGGCATACCCAGCCCCCAAATTATGGCGGCAACGGCCCAAATGACGGACAGAGATCCTGGACTGCCCCTAACAAGCGACGCCACACCGAAAAGTGCAGATGGAACACCGGCTGCGATTGCGAAGCAGGCTATGAAAGGCGCTTGATTCCGGGGACCCGATCGAATCCCTCATCAAAGCTAACGATGCGGTCGATCTGGTTCGCTTTCATCACGGCTACGTGAAGGGCGTCGCGGGCTGATATTCCCTGACGACCAAGAAGTACGGTCTTTGCATCCTCGACTTCTTCAAGGTGAACGGGCAAGACTTCGTCAACGACATCTAACACCGCGTCAAATGCGGGCTGGATCGCATCGAGACGATCGATCGCAGAATATCGGTGGAGGATCTCCTGCATAACCTCCACATCGGTAACGAGCCGCTCGCCCTTAACGATGAGATCGTCAATCACGCGGGCTGCGTCACTCTTGTGCGGATGATCGGCGCCAACTAGGTACATCGGAACATTTGAATCGATGAAGATCACGAACTTGCGTATCCCCGTTCGATCTCCAAGAGCATCTGTTGAATGTCGCCCGTAGGAAAGCTATGTCTCACGGCTGTTCGAACAGCCGCTAGCTTTCGGGCCGGTTCCCCGGAAGCCGAATGCCTGCGCGATTCCCTCAGCGAGCGCCGAACCAACTCGGACACGGTGACGCCCTGACGGCGGGCATCCTCACGGATCGCCGCCATCTCCTCTTCATCAAGTACTACTTGAAGCCTTATACTCATCCTATGAGTATAACGTACTGTCCTTGACTCATCCCGCATGCGTGTAGCCTTTGGGGGATGAAACTCGAAGGCATCCACCACGTCACTGCGATCACCGCAGACGCAGCGCGAAATGTTTCGTTCTACGCGGGGACGATGGGTCTGAGATTGGTCAAAAAGACCGTCAACCAAGATGACGCGACCGTCTATCACCTGTTCTATGCCGACGAAAAGGGGAGTCCCGGAGCAGACCTTACATTCTTCGAGTATCCCGGAGCGTCGAAGGGGCACGCTGGAGCGGGGATGGTTCATCGAATCGTCTGGCGGGTCGCATCGCAGGACGCCATGTTCTTTTGGGGTGAGCGCCTCTCATCGCATGGTATCGACTCGCACCTTGACGATGAGCACTTGAGGTTTCGGGATTTCGAGGGCCTCGAATTTGAACTGCGCGTTGTTGAAACTTCTGACCCGCCTCTTCGCGCCGAACACCCAGAGGTGCCTTCGCAGTTCGCTATCACGGGTTTCGATGGTGTTCGCGCCTACTCTGCTCGGGCCGATGACAGCGCCACTCTTTTGGCAACTATCCTTGAGTTCCAACCGGTCTCTGACACCGAGTGGTCTTCTCGCGGATCGGAACGTGGATCCTTGTACGGTTACGACTTTCCCCCAATCAACGACGGCGTCGCTGGAGCGGGGACCGTACATCACGTTGCATGGGCATGCCCGACGCAGGACCATCAGGCTTGGCGAGACAAGCTTTCCAGGGCAGGGGTTGACGTGACCCCGGTCATCGACCGCTTCTACTTTCGTTCCATCTACTTCCGCGAGCCATCTGGTGTGCTGTTTGAGATCGCGACCATGGGACCGGGGTTCAACTCTGATGAGCCCATCGAATCTTTAGGGCAAAGGTTGTCACTGCCGCCAAAGTTCGAACATCTTCGTAGTCGGCTCGAGAAATCACTTACACCCTTGCCTGATCCCCGGTCTCAGCCTCTCGTGTAAATGGCGGTCATCCAGATCAGACCCATCTTCACATTCGTTCGCCGGAAATCGAGCTGGTTTAGGTGCGAGTCGATCTTCGAGTAGTCGTGGACGAACGGTACGAACCCGCATCTTTTCAGTTTTAGTACGAGTCTTTCGATGGCGATGAAAGCACGAACCACAAAGGCACTCAGCCCCTGTGACCTTGGTATCACGAATCCATATGTCTGTCGCGCTGCGGCCGATGTGTTGTTGACAAGCTCTCGCCAGTCGGGATAGCAACAGATCACCTTGTCGAGGACGACTATGTCGTGATGTTCGAGCGCGTCCTTGGCACCGTTGCCCAGCCGGTACTCGATCCGGTCGTTCAGGTTCTCTGCCGCCGCCCGTTGTCGCGCTTCATCTAAAGCCTTCTCGGCGAGGTCGATGCCAAGGGCTCTCGTGGCACCGAGGCGGGTCAGTTCGCGGGTGAGATCGCCAGGGCCGCATCCGACCTCGAGCACAGTCTTGCCTTCGAGTCCTGTTTCGCGGAGGAACGCTACGAGATCACGACGAGCCTTTCGGCTCATGCGGGTATTCGTCTTTCGCCGGCCCGATGTTTCGCAGCAGTCGAAAAAGCGAGCGATCTCGGTTTCGTTTTGCTCCACGTGTCTGAGAGTCTATGCCGCGAAGCAAATCGCTATGGGTTGAGGGGGAGTTTTGTGGACGGCGTTTAACCCCTTTCGTTGGATGTCCGTCAAACTGGGGAAGCCCAGGACGTTGTATGCGGTTCGGTGGGATAGCCTCGGGCCGGGGAAGGTCGGTTTGCGTCCTTTCACCGACGGCGACAACGTCAGGGTCGACAAGAGTGGAGTGTGCGATGCGCGAAGCGGTTACTCGATATGCAAGACGTGGCGACCTTCACATCGCCTATCAGACGCTGGGGGATGGTCCCCGCGACCTGGTCCTCGTGCCCAATTGGTTCACCAACGTCGAAGCCAATTGGGACATTCCCCGCTTTCCTGAATTCCTCCGCGGCCTCGCCTCATTCGCCAGGTTCATCGTCTTCGACCAGGTCGGTACCGGGCTCTCCGACCGAGGCGGAGGACGCTCACGGACGCTCGAGTCTTGGGCTGAGGATCTGCGGGCGGTTCTCGATGCAGTCGGATCCGAAAAGGCCACGATCGCCTGCTTCGATGCAAGCGGGGCCGCTGGTCTGTTTTTCGCGGCGACTTACCCGGAGAAAGTTTCGAGCCTCGTCTTGCAGAATTGTTACCCGCGTCTTCTCCGAGCCCACGACTACCCCGTGGGTCTACCGTTGGAAAAAAAAGAGCAGCTCGTCGATGCCCTCTTGGATGTATGGGGAGGAGTAACACCGATGGCGCTCACGGCCCCCAGTGTCGCTGGGGATGAAACGATCGTCTCGGAATGGGCAAGGTACGAGAGGATCGTTCTCTCTCCCGGCGATCTGAGGGAAGCCTTCAATATGGTGCTAGACATCGATGTTCGGGACGTCCTTGCAAGTGTGAGAGTCCCGACTCTCGTTCTTCACTCCCGAGGAAACCAGTACATACGACCTGGCCATGGGAGATACCTTGCCGATCACATCGCCGGGGCCAAGTACGTGGAGATCGATTCCCCCGACCACTGGTTTTGGTTCCGTGACGGCGGCAGGGCTTTTCTCGACGAGATCGAGGAATTCGTAACCGGTGCTCGCCCCGCCCCGGACACTAACCGAGTTCTGACCACGCTTCTATTCACCGACATCGTTGCGTCCACCGAGCGGTTGGCTGAGTTGGGAGACAGAAAATGGCGGGAACTACTTGACCGTCACGACGAGACGGTCCGAGCCACTACTGCACACTACTCGGGGCGATTGATCAAGATCGACGGTGACGGCGCCCTTGCGACCTTCGACGGTCCGGCGCGGGCGCTCAGGTGCGCGATCGATG
>JBDSRR010000034.1:0-9516 GCA_039929185.1 Actinomycetota bacterium | reverse complement strand
AACCGGACTTGGCCCGGCTAAAGGCGAAAGACTGACGGTGGCATTGATGAGCGGTCTCGGTGTCGAACGCGGGGGATGGCTGACGTCTCCCACTACCCGCAGAGACGGCCTAGTGACGATTGCCGATGTCGGGCCAGCGATCTTAGGCCTATTTGAACTCGACGCGCCTGCAGCGATGACGGGGAGAGCGTTGCGAGATGAACGTACCGATGACAGCGCACGCGTCGATCGTCTTGCGTCGATAAGCGAGGAGGCTTCATTTCATCTTCGATGGGTTGGGAAGTTCTTCTTTCTCTTCGTTGCTTTGCAGATGGTCTTGTATCTATACGCCTACTCGCGCCTAAGTCGACACTCCCCGCGCGGGGTCGCTCTTCTTAAGGTCGCGACTCTCGCATTCTTAGCGATGCCTGTGGCTTCGATGATCGTGAACGTGGCTCGGTTTGAGCGATGGGGCCCAACACCAGCGACGGTCATGCTGCTGGGCATCTCAGGCATCCTCGCATTCATTGGGGTAAAGGGCCCATGGCGACATCGAGTTGCCGGGCCCCCTGCAGCGATACTCGGATTTAGCGTCCTATTCGTGGCGGGTGATCTGTTGACAGGCGCGCACGGACAATTGTCTAGCTTCATCGGGTACTCACCTATCGTTGGCGGACGCTTCTTTGGGATCGGCAACCTTGGTCTCGCCCTTTTCGGCACCGCCGGCCTGCTGGTTGCTTCTTCACTAACGCGATATGGATCGAGGACTTCTGTTGCGATGGTTGGCTTATTCGGTTTGGCCATGGTTCTTCTCGACGGTCTTCCTACTCTCGGAGCAGACTTCGGCGGCGTGATAGCAATTGTTGCTGGTTTTGGATCCTTGATCGTCATGCTTGCCGGAAAACGACTCTCGTGGGTGAAGTTGCTGATCCTTTTGGCATGTGCTGCTGCCTTCGCAGGAGCAATCGGGTTCGCCGATTCGCTCCGGCCATTGCAACAGCAGACTCACGTCGGGCGATTTATTTCGTCTCTCCTGCAGCGTGGCCCCAGCGCAGTGAGTGACATATTGATACGAAAGGCAATGGCTAACTGGTCGCTCCTTACCACTAGTGTCCTCAGTCTTTCGATTCCTATCGCGGTCGCTTTCACCATCTTCGTGCTACTTCGTCCCAAAGGCAGGCTTCGGGCGATGTTCGATACACATCCTGAATTGAGGGCCGGCCTCATAGCGGCACTCATCCTGAATGTCGTCGGTTTCGCTGTGAACGATTCCGGAGTTGCCATTCCTGCGATGGGGCTAGGCATCGCTGTGCCATTTGCGTTGGCGACCGTCCTGGCTCTTCGGTAACCTGACCCGATGTTGGTCGTTGGAACGTTTCTAGCCGCACTGGCAGTGACCGCCGCTGCGGTGGTTCGCATCATGGTCCTGCGCGATCCCGTGGCAGTTGCACGCGGGAAAAACTTTAAGGGAGTTGATCTGCCTATCGCAGGTGGGCTGATAATTCTTCTGACCTACCTTTGCGTCGAGGCTGTCTTTGCAGTCATGGCTGGCGCGGCGCGATCCTTAGCCCCTGGTCCGATATCCACAGTTCTATCGACGGCATTCGGTTCCGCCGAACACTTGGGTTCTGCCATTTTGGTCCTTGGTTTCTGCCTTTTGGGAATGATCGACGACTTCGCCGGTAAAAACGGTGAGGGATCAGGTGAGGATTCAAAGGGGTTCCGAGGACACGGCAGACAGTTGCGCAAGGGGGTGGTAACCACAGGGGCCATCAAAGCGGTTGGGGGTCTGAGCCTGGGCTTGATCGTGGGCGTGATGTTTGAAGCAAGTCTGCTGGCTTCCGTACTCGATGCAGTACTGATCGTGTTGGCCGCCAATGCATTGAATCTGTTGGACCTTCGCCCGGGACGCTGCGTGAAGGGTTTCTTCCTTCTTTGGGTGCCCATCAGCCTTCTTACATGGACGACACCATATCTTCCAGCATCGGTCGCGGTGGTGGCCGCCGCGGCTGTATTTTTGTCCTCGGATCTAAAAGAAGAGGCAATGCTTGGTGACAGTGGTGCCAATCTGCTGGGGGCCCTTGCGGGCGCAGGATTAGCAATCATCACGACATTGCCGGCCAAGTTCGCCGCAGTCTGCCTGCTTACTCTCATCACTATCGCATCTGAGAAGTGGTCCTTCTCGACAGTTATCGAAAAGGCTCGTCCGCTGCGTTGGTTCGATCGACTTGGCCGAGTTCGCGAAGAAATCTGACTCACAATCCACACCGACGGTGGCTGAGTTCTGATACGCTCTATTCCCGTGGCCAAACACATCTTTGTGACCGGTGGGGTCGTATCTAGCCTCGGGAAAGGTTTAACTGCAGCGTCCCTCGGACGCCTGTTCAAATCCCGTGGGCTTCGAGTGACCATGCAAAAACTCGACCCTTACATAAACGTCGATCCGGGAACCATGAGCCCATTCCAGCACGGCGAGGTATTCGTGACCGACGACGGTGCCGAAACCGACCTCGACCTTGGTCATTACGAGCGGTTCATCGATGAGAACCTGCATCGAAACTCCAACGTCACTACGGGTGCCATCTACCAGTCAGTTATTTCAAAAGAGCGCCGGGGCGACTATCTGGGCGACACCGTCCAAGTCATCCCGCACATAACTAATGAGATAAAGGACCGGATCCTGCGAGTTGGCCAGGCCGCTGAGGCCGAAGTCGTGATCACTGAGGTGGGGGGAACCGTCGGTGACATCGAGAGCCTTCCTTTTCTAGAGGCGATAAGACAACTGAGGCTCGAAGTGGGTAGAGACAACGTCTGCTACGTGCATGTAACCCTTGCCCCCTTCATCGGTCCCGCTGGTGAACTGAAAACCAAACCGACCCAGCATTCGGTGCGTGAGCTGCGAAGTATCGGTATCCAGCCAGATGCCCTGGTCCTACGCTCAGACAGGGCCATCGGTCTGCAGCTGAAGAAGAAGATCTCCTTGTTATGCGATGTCGAGGTCGCTGGCATCGCGTCTGCCCAGGACTCTAACAACATCTACGAGATCCCTTTAGTTATTCACAACGAAGGGCTTGACGATTTCATCCTTAAGCAACTGGCCATCACCGCGCCTCCGCCAGACCTGACCCTTTGGCGAGCGCTAGTTGAGCGCATCGAAAACCCCAAGCGTCACGTCAAGATTGGCCTGTTTGGCAAGTATGTCGATCTTCCGGATGCTTACCTGTCAGTGATCGAAGCCATCAAGGCCGGGGGATATGCGAACGAAACCGAAGTTGAGGTTTTGTGGATCGCCTCTGACGAAGACATCAAAAGTGATTCCGATGAAGGGGCTACAGGGATACATGATCTCGCCCGGGACCTAGATGGCGTTCTGGTCCCTGGGGGCTTTGGTATCCGTGGCATCGAAGGCAAGATCGATGCGATCCGTATCGCCCGCGAGAACAACATCCCCTTCCTTGGATTGTGTCTAGGTCTTCAGTGCGCCGTCATCGAATATGCACGGAATGTCTGCGGACTTGGTGGGGCAAACTCTTCTGAATTCGACGAGATGACAGCTCATCCCGTTATCGATCTCCTACCCGAGCAGGAAGGCATCGACGACAAGGGTGGCACTATGCGTCTTGGGCTTTGGCCAGCGAAACTTTCTGAGGGGTCCCGTGCGCGAGATGAGTATCAGGCCGAGGTTATCTACGAAAGACATCGGCATCGCTTCGAGGTGAACCCTGCTTATCACAAGGTCCTTCAGGAGGGGGGCCTGCAATTAAGTGGTACATCCCCCGATGGGCGTTTGGTCGAAGTCATCGAACTGCCTGGCCATCCGTTCTTCATGGCAAGCCAGTTCCATCCCGAATTCAAATCACGGCCCGATCGGGCGCATCCACTCTTCAAGGCCTTCGTCGCGGCGGCGGTTATTCGGGCGAAGAGTCGCCAAGGGACTTTAGAGGCAAGTCTGTAGCCTGTGATAGTCGGAGTCCCGCGGGAAGTAAAAGACCACGAATACAGGGTTGCACTTACTCCTTCGGGAACAAGAGAATTAACCACAGCGGGACATCGAGTTCTCATCCAGCAAGGAGCGGGGGAGGGGTCCCGACTCGACGACTCCGCTTACGCCAGGGCAGGCGGAAGTGTTGTAAGTCTCGATGAAGTATGGGGCGAGTCCGATCTGATCTTAAAAGTCAAAGAGCCCATCGCGTCGGAATTCTCGCAGCTTCGCTCCGGGTCAACCGTCTTCACCTACCTGCATCTGGCGGCCAGCCTTGATGTCACGTTGGCATTTATCGAATCAGGGGCCACGGGTGTCGCTTACGAAACCGTAGAAACCCCGGACCATAAGCTTCCGCTGCTCGCTCCGATGAGTGAGGTCGCTGGGCGAATGGCACCACATGTCGGAGCAACTTTGCTCGAGCGTGCCCACGGTGGCAGAGGCATATTGCTTGGGGGGGTCTCTGGAGTCAGACCGGCCAGGGTGCTGGTCATCGGTGCGGGCATGGCCGGTGCCAATGCTGCATGGCTAGCGCAAGGGATGGAAGCTGAAGTAATAGTCCTCGATAGGAATATCGATCGCCTCCGTTACATCGACTCGATCCACAAGGGCAGGATCATGACTTTGGTGTCTAATCAGACGTCGGTCGAGGAGCAAGTCCTCGGGGCGGATCTCGTTATTGGAGCAGTTCTCGTTCCGGGTGCCTTGGCACCATCGATAGTCTCCGAAGACTTGGTCAAGCAGATGCTGCCCGGTTCGGTTGTGATTGACATATCGATCGATCAAGGCGGCTGCATAGCCACTGCCAAGATGACGACTCATTCAGATCCCACATACACCATTCACGATGTTGTCCACTACTGCGTTGGTAACATGCCCGGTGCCGTGCCTCAGACATCCACTTACGCCTTGACGAATGCAACCCTGCCATATGTTCTCGATCTTGCTAACAAAGGTCTGCGACAAGCAGTCGCTGACGATCCTGCTCTCGCCAAAGGTGTGAATACTTTTGAAGCAACGATCGTTAATCATGCCGTTGCCGACGCTCATTCCATGCAATACCGGGCACTAGACGACATCCTCGTTTAATCTGTACTTCTTATGCCACTAACTCAACAGGGCCTCGACGCTGCGCGCCAAAGGCTAGACGATGAATTGAAGTCGATAGAAACCGAACTGGTAGACCTCGGTTTCCCCTCCGACGGCGAGGTCGAGGCTACTTTCGATGAAGGATTTGCCGACGCTGCCCATACAACATCTGAAAGAGGCAAGGCGTTGGCGCTGGCCGACGAATTGCGGCATCGCAAGCGCGAAGCACTGGCCGCCACGTTACGGCTCGATCAAGGAACCTATGGAATTTGCGAGTCATGCGGTAACGAAGTTGGCGATGAGCGGCTCGAGGCTCTGCCCGCTGCGAGTCTGTGCATCACTTGTAAGCAGAAGGCTTAAGTCGCGAAATATTTGGTCTAGGTCTTGCAACCTGGAGTCGCGCCCTCTAGAATCTCTATCCCCTAAGACATAAGTAGACAAATCTATGAATCAAGAAGACAGCTTGTTCCCAATAGAATTTAACGACTTGTTCCTTCCTGAGGATTCGGGTCAACCAGAGCCCGCTCCGGTACCCGGCCCGGTAGTTGAGCCTAAAGCTCTACCACAGGGTGAGGTTGTAGCCATGGTCAACCAAAAGGGTGGAGTAGGGAAAACGACCAGCACGATCAACCTCGGGGCGGCCCTAGCGGAACAGGGCGCTAAGGTTTTGCTGATCGATTTAGATCCCCAGGGTGCACTTTCCGTTGGGCTAGGTTTTCGCCCCGAGGAGATGGAACTGACGGTTTATAACGTCCTTCTGGATAATTCTGTAAGCGTTAGCCAGGCCCGGACTAAAACCAAGCTCGATGGGCTAGACATCGTCATGGCGAACATCGACTTATCGGTCGCTGAGCTGCAGTTGGTGTCTGAGGTCGCCCGCGAGCAGGTACTGTCGCGAAAACTGGCTGAGGTGAGACCCGAGTACAACTACATCTTGATCGACTGCCCACCGTCACTTGGCCTGTTGACAGTCAATGCCCTGACCGCGGCTCAAAGCGTGATCATTCCCCTGGAATGCGAGTACTTTGCGCTGAGAGGCCTCGCATTGCTCACTGATTCGATCGCTAAGATACAAGAACGCCTAAACCCGACCCTTGAGATCAAGGGCATCCTTGCAACGATGCACGACCCTAGAACGATCCATAGCAGGGAAGTGCTTAGCCGAGTCACCGATGCGTATGGCGACAAGCTGTTCAAAACGAGCATCCGTAAGACCATTCGATTCGCGGAGGCCCCTGTGGTGGGCGAATCGATCCTCACCTACGCACCCGATTCCAGGGGCGCGCAGGAATATCGAGATCTAGCCAAGGAGGTGATGTCCCGGTGACACGCAGAGCAAGCCTTCCGGGCGCCGATGAATTGTTCCGTAGTACTGCTCAACCTCAACCCCAGGTGGTAGCCGAGGTGGAACCGCCGCCTCCCGTCGTGGTGGTCGTCCCCGAACCCGTAGTAGCTGAATCGCCAAATATACAAATCACCAAAGAGATTATCCCTGGCAAACCACGTCATGAGGAAAAGGTGAGTTTCTACTGCACTATCGAGGAGCTCACTCGCTTGGAACAGGCTCGTCTTGTCATTAGGTCGGAGCTTCGTATGCCCGCCGATCGAGGGAGGATCGTAAGGGCGGCTCTGGCAGAGATACTCGACGACTTTGACCTACATGGTGAAGACTCGGCTTTGGTTAGGCGGCTGGAAGACCTTTAGGTAGTTGTTGATTTATTTCCTAAACCCTAAACCTACTTATCTACAAGCTCCTAAAGGAATAAGAGCAGTAATCGCCTTGTCGAGAATGTAATTAGTGGACCCAGCACCGGTCTAAACAGAAAAAATACAAAGACCAGAAGCAGGACGAATCCCCATTTGTCGAGAAAATAAACGATGTGCTGCTTAGATGGGGGAAGGACGGCACTAAGGATGCGCGACCCGTCGAGCGGGGGGATGGGCATCAGGTTAAAGATGGCGAGAACCACATTTAACTGCACACCAACGATCAGCAAGGTCTCTAGTGTCGATCCTGGTCCGGGCCTCAACCCCCCATAAAGCGCTGCGAACATGAATGCTAGGACGATGTTGACGATTGGTCCGGCGAAGCCAACGATGGCTGGACCGAATCGCTGGTTCCGAAGTGCCCGTGGCGAAAATGGCACGGGTTTTCCCCAGCCGAATCCAGCGAACAAAAGGGCGAAGGTGCCGAAAGGATCGAGGTGCTTGAGGGGGTTGAGGGTCAAACGACCAGCCAGCCTAGCAGTACGGTCACCCTGCAGATCTGCCGCCAAGGCATGTCCGAATTCATGAAGGCTAAGCGCTAACACGAGGATCGCTGCGAAGATGACAAAGAGTGCGAGTTGGCCATCGATAAGCATCTGAATGGGACTGTTCACTCGGGCAGGATATCTTTATCGAAGATATGGGAAGAGTGTTTTCTGGAGTAAAGCCCACCTCGGACGTGCCGCACCTTGGAAATTACATCGGCGCATTCCGAAACTTCGTCGCGACTCAAGACGTCCATGAGTGCTTGTTCTGCGTTGTTGACCTTCATGCGATCACCGTTCCACCTTGGGATCCCAAAGACTTAAATCGCAGAACCCGGCGGCTGGCCGCAAGTTTTATCGCAGCCGGCATTGACCCTTCCAGATCGACTCTTTTCGTCCAATCCGATGTTCACCACCACACGGACCTTGCTTGGATACTGACTTGCATCTCACGCATGGGAGAACTCAGCCGCATGACCCAATACAAGGACAAAAGCCGGGGGCAAGATCAACAGGGCGTCAGCGTAGGATTGTTTTCTTATCCGCTTTTAATGGCCGCTGACATCCTGGCCTATCAAGCCAACCTAGTGCCCATAGGTGATGATCAGCGCCAGCACCTCGAGCTGACACGCGACCTGGCCGAGCGCTTCAACCGTGAATTTGGTGAAACTTTCCCCGTCCCAGATGCGTTGATCGCTGAGCATGGAGCAAGGATCATGGCGTTGGACGACCCGACCCGCAAGATGGATAAGAGCACCGAACATCCTCAAGGAGTCATCTGGATGGACGATGACGAGGACACTGTTAGGTCCAAGGTCTCACGGGCAGTCACCGACTCTGGCAGGGACGTCGTTTATTCCCGCGACAAGCCTGCTATTGCAAATCTCCTTGAGATGTTTTCACTACTTGCGGGTCAATCGATACCAGACTTAGAGACCCGATTCACCGGAAAGGGATACTCCGATTTCAAGTCTGCGCTTACCGACACCATCGTCGAATACCTAACGCCTTTCCAGGTTCGTTTTGCTGAAGTACTTGAAGACACCGATCAGCTGGACGAGATCCTGGACCAGGGGGCTGAACGGGCCCAGCGATTAGCCTCGTCGACGATGAAGCAGGTGCGTGAAAGCATAGGTTTGCGTCGGCCGTGACTAAATCCTGTGTTCCATGCGGCGCGCTGGCTATGCTGATAGCCAAATGACATACGCGGTTCGACTTGTTGATGTTTATGAGGGCCCGCTTGACCTGCTCTTGCAACTCGTTTCTAAGGAGCGAGTCGATGTTGCGGACATTTCGATATCAACCATCACTGACGAGTACCTTCAGGCCGTCAAGGCGATGGGCGAGATCGACCTAAACATAGCTTCCAGTTTCCTTATCTTGGCCGCCACCCTTTTGGAATTGAAGTCATTCAAACTCCTACCGAAGCAATCGTCTTACGATCCGGAACTGGCGGCGCTGCTGGAAGAACGCGATCACCTGATACACCGCCTGATCGAGTACTCGACATTCAAGAATGCTGCCGTGTGTTTCGCCGCTCTATTCGAAGCCAATGAAGGCTATTTCTGCCGGGATGCCGAACTGCCCGAGGAGTTTGCTGCTGCGCTTCCCGATATCTTCGATGGGCTTACGGTCGACCGCGTGCTGACCGCTGCTGTGGCCGCACTGACCCCTAAGCCACGGCCCGTTGTGGATATCACCCACGTAACACCCATACGAGTCAGCGTTGGTGAGATGATCGAAATGTTGGTTCAAGAGTTTCAGTCGCGACAAAAGACCATGTTCAGTGAGTTGAAAGAAGGCGCCGCCGACAAGATCGAAGTCGTGGTTCGTTTCTTGGCCTTGCTGGAGCTGTTCAAGAGCCAGATGATTGACCTCGATCAACCGACCGCGTTCGGGGACATCACCATCAGGTGGCGAAGTCCCGTAGCAGGAACAACATGATGCTAGATGAAGCGCAGCAAGCGATAGAGGCGATCCTGTTCCTTTGCGATGAACCCATCTCGACTTCTGACATCGCCGTGCTGCTCGAATTGTCAGCCGTCAAGATAGATGAGCACTTAAGAGCGATGACAGCCCAATATGAGGAACAACGGCGAGGCATCGTCCTGAGAGAAGTCGCTGGCGGTTGGAGACTGGCTACGCATCCAGATACAGCGCCATATCTTGAGCGTTTCGTGGCGGATACCCGTGGCGGCAGGCTGTCACAGGCCT
>JBDSRR010000033.1:0-7224 GCA_039929185.1 Actinomycetota bacterium | reverse complement strand
GTACGTACGACTCGGACAACCTGCACCAACATTGTCTGGAGGAGAAGCCCAGCGAGTGAAACTTGCAACTGAATTGGCTAAGCGTTCGACCGGTCGCACCCTATACATCCTCGACGAGCCAACCACGGGCCTTCATTTCGAGGACATCTCGAAACTTCTAAAAGTCCTTCACGGACTTGTCGACAAAGGCAACTCAGTTGTCGTCATAGAACACAATCTCGACGTTATCAAGACTGCAGACTGGATCATTGATCTTGGCCCCGAAGGTGGCGACATGGGCGGCGAGGTCGTTGCAGAGGGAACCCCCGAAACAGTTGCCGCGGCGCGAGGCTCCTACACAGCCAAGTTCCTGAAAAAATCGCTAGCTCAGGGCACAAGGTCGAAACGACCGAACTGATGGAAATGCTCGTCGAGCGAAAATGCCCGATCGATGTCCAGGTCTTCGGCCACGGCGAAGGAAGTGGCATCCGTGTATGAAAAGTCCTTGTCGTTGTATTGGTGGATGATTTGCCACGCGCGCTCTTCGTGCGTCTGCTCAACGCGTACGACCCTCACTAGTTTTCCGCCGAGGAAATTGTCGCCCCAGCGGACGGCTCGTTGGCGGCCCAGCCGTGTGAGTATCAGCGTGTAGGTTTCATCGAAGATGAAATTAGTAGCAATCAGGAGAACGGACTCTTCGACCAGAGTACGTAGAGCGGAGATCGATCTTGGGTGTGAACGCTCTCTTGGATCTTCGAGCGAAAGGAATGCGCTTGAGTCGACCAAAACAGGAATCACCGGGGATGCTCGTAAAGGTCCCTCTTTGCTTGGCCAGCGTCGTAGGGTTTGTCGCTTCCCTTCTTCTTGGACATGAGGTGCTTGTAGAAGGGGTCCTGTAAAGCATCGCCGGGGCGGGTTGACCCATCGATGAGTTGTCGGACTTCGGCCGCGATGCTCCCAGTGTCACCAGCCCGCTGCTTGAGCAGGCGGTATTGGTGCTCCGATAAATAGATCTGAACTTTTCTCATCGCCATGGGGCTATATAGCATACCATCGTGCTGTAGTGCTGTATATAGAACTATGCCTCGATTCGATCGAAGCCCGCGACCATCATTCCAAAGTAGGACGGGCAGTCGTACGTCACGACGCGCGTCTTGAAGGGCACAACGCGAAAGATTCCAGTGAGGATCGCCAATTGCCAAGGACTGTCGGGGAGTGCTTCGTCCATCAACGTCTGATCGAAGTCGAGGTAGGCCTCGAAGTCGTTTGCCTTGGTTAGTTCAACGACCGATCGGTCGAATATCTTGGCCGAAGGATGGTATCCATAGGGACCGTTCTCTTGATGCGCGTGGGCATTGTCGGCGCTGGCGATGAATCCGATCCGCTTCTCGCTAGCCTCAGCCAGGTCGGCTATCGCTTCGCCGAGGGCAACGCAAGAGTGCAATCCCCGACTTCGCGTTGGGCATATCACTACGATCGATGCAAGTGCATCAGCTTGCGAAAGGAACCATGCTGGTACGAAAGTGCCCCACTCCATAGGCAAGGCAGCACCGGCTTCGGCGGTAACCCCAACCGCGGGAATGATGCGTTCATCAGTTTCGGAAAGGAGGGTTTCAGCGAGTGCGATGTCTATCGATGCCTCCAGTGAGTTGAGCCCAAGTGTGCCGGCCATGCGGGAGGCCATGGTTACCGAATGGGCTCCGTCAAGGCCGATCCCATGAGGGTCCGCGATTATCAAAGCATCCAATCTTGCGCTGGCCGCAGATCGACCGATCTCATGCATAGCGGCGGTCAATTCAGTCGATGAGTGCTCCGAATCGTCGTCGACTCCCGGGACTAAGGCGCCGCCGTGAGGCATCACCGCTGCAAATACCAATGGCATGGAGCGCATTATTCACGATAATCAAGGTATGACACCTGCTTCTTGGCGGCCCAAGACCGCCGACATCCCTGACGCGGCGGGGGTGTACATGTTCCGCGACTCAGACGGCAGGGTCTTGTACGTGGGCAAAGCAAAGAGCCTGAAACACCGAGTCCCCAACTACTTTGGGACTGACCTGCATCCACGAACGTCTTCGATGGTTACCGCTGCGTCATCGGTTGAATGGATCACGACCGCAAATGAAGTCGAGGCTCTGCAACTCGAAGTGACGTTGATCAAACAGCATCAGGGACGCTTCAATGTTCGGTACCGAGACGATAAGTCGTATCCCTACCTGACCATCAGCCTTAGTGAACAGGTTCCTCGAGTGATGGTGACCAGAGGAAAAAAACGTAAAGGGGACCTGTATTACGGCCCCTATTCCCATGCATATGCCATCCGGGAAACATTGGACCTATTACTGCGGGTCTTTCCCGTCCGTTCCTGCAGCGCCGGAGTGTTCAAACGAGCGAAGGCTGCAAAGCGACCTTGCTTGCTCTACGACATAGGGCGATGCTCCGCCCCTTGCGTGGGTCATGTGTCGCCTGAACAGCACGATGCGCTTGTCGAACAGTTCCGCGATTTCATGGATGGTGACCACGTGGCTGTCCTAGCCGATCTTCAAGCTCGAATGGCAGCCGCTTCGGAAAATCTTGAGTTCGAGCAAGCGGCGCGAGTGCGTGACCAGATCGGTGCTGTTCGCAGAGTCATAGAACGTCAACTTATGGTGACCGAGAAGCCAGAGAACATCGATGCGATCGCTTTCACCGGCGACGAACTCGAGGCTTCGATACAAACCTTTTTCGTAAAGGGCGGCCGAATGGTGGGAAGGAAAGGTTACATAGTCGACAGGGTTGAAGACTTGGATGATGCCTCGCTTTTGTCATCATTCATCGAAAGGTTGTATTCCGAAGACATCACCATCCCGAACACAGTTCTTGTTCCGTTACTGCCTTCTGACCACGACGTTCTCGAAGCTTGGCTGACCATGCTGCGCGGATCCAGAGTCGTCATACGCGTACCCAAGAAGGGCGACAAGCTTCGGTTCCTCGAAACGGTTACCCAGAACGCTAAGGACGCATTCGCCCAGATGCGCCTCAAACGTTCGGGCGACTTCGACTCGCGTTCCAGGGCTCTGACAGATCTTCAGGAATATCTTGATCTTCCCGAGGCACCGCTTCGCATCGAGTGCTTCGACATCTCCAACCTCGGTCCAACAGATGTTGTTGGTTCGATGGTCGTCTTCGAGGATGCTTTGCCGAAGAAATCTGATTATCGAAAGTTCAAGGTTGCTACGGTCGATGGACAAGACGACTTCGCGTCGATGCAAGAGGTCATTCGCCGCAGATTTGCGCGGTTCTTCGAAGTCGATCCTCTAGAAGCGAAGGCCCGGTTCGCATATCGGCCCGGCCTGGTGGTGGTCGATGGTGGCAAGGGACAGTTATCGAGCGCCATCAAGGCGATGGCCGATGCTGGTGTAGTTGACATACCGATAGTGGCGTTAGCGAAGCGACTTGAGGAAGTATTCCTTCCCGGTGAGTCAGCACCGCGCATCATCCCCAGAGGTTCGGAGGCTCTCTACTTGCTGCAGCGTGTCCGCGATGAGGCTCATCGTTTCGCGGTTGGCTATCAGCGAACGCAGCGTGTCAAGAAGATGACACTCAGCGAACTCGACGCCGTCGAAGGGATCGGGACGGTCAGACGACAAGCTTTGCTCAAACACTTCGGCGCGGCGAAGCGAGTACGTGAGGCTACTCCCACCGAACTTGCGCAAGTGAACGGTATCGGCCCTGAAATGGCGCGCAAGATTCACACTATGCTCCAGGGCAACCAAAGGGGAAACGAAGGGAGTGATCGATGAGCGATGTGACAAAAGAAGAGCTATGCGCGCGCGTAACCCGTGAGGTCGCAGAGATGGCTTCGCGATTGGAGGGTGTTGACGAGGAACTCTTTCTGAAGCCGGTTGGAACGGGGGAGTGGACACTACGTGATCTGCTTTCGCACCTGTTGTTTTGGCAGAAGGAGTGCTTATGGGCCTTGAAGTCCACGTTAGAAGGTACCTATGAGCGGCGAGATTATTCCGACGTAGATAAGACAAACGCGGCCGGTGTGGAATCTCTCAAAGACTTGAAGCCCTTGGAAGTCATTGCGCAGCTTAAGGCGTCAGGTGTTGATATCGCTGAAACGATCAAGATCATTCCCGAGGACCTATGGGAGACGAAGCCCCGTCTGGCCGCCTGGGTGCACGGCTCGGTTACGCATCATTACGAAGAGCACACTCCAGACATAATCTCCGTCATAGGGACCTAAGCCGGGTGGCCGGAACTGTTCGATTCACGGTCATAACCGGCCTGTCAGGTGCGGGCCGGTCTGAAGCGGCGAAGTGCTTTGAAGATCTTGGATACTTCGTTATCGACAATCTTCCGCCTGCACTGATCGGAAAGATGGCGGAACTTACATCGGTTCCCGGCAGCAAAGTGAAACAGGTTGCGCTGGTTGTCGATATACGCGGAGGCGAGTTTTTCGTAGAACTCGATAAGGCTCTGGCCGATCTAGCGGAATCAGGAATCGAAAAACGCATCCTGTTCCTCGAAGCATCGGATCAGGCCTTAGTAAGAAGGTTCGAGGCAACCCGTCGTCGTCATCCACTTGCGGAAAGCGAGCGCGTTATCGATGGCATCTTCCAAGAGCGAAAAATCATGGGACGGCTGCGTGAGCAGGCGGACTTGATCATCGACACTACGAATCTCAACCCCCATGAACTGCGCGGGAAGGTCAAGGCGATGTTTGCCGACGACTCACCTAAGTCTGGAATCGCCGTCACGGTCATATCGTTTGGATATAAACACGGCATCCCGCTCGACGCTGACATGCTCTTCGATTGTCGCTTCCTTCCGAACCCCCACTGGGTCGACGAACTTCGTCCCCTCAACGGCACCCATAGAAAGGTGCGTGGATTCATCCTTACCTCAGAGGGGTCAGAAGAGTTCTTATCCAAAGTACGGGGGCTGTTGGGTTTCTTGCTTCCGGGTTTCGTGAACGAGGGAAGGCACTACTTGACCGTAGGAGTTGGTTGCACTGGCGGCAAGCATCGCTCAGTTGTGATCGGCGATGAGATCGCTCGTTACATCCAAGAGCGCGGCTTCCCGGCTACGGTCGTTCACAGAGACCTCGACAAAGAATGAAAGTTGTTGCGGTCGGTGGCGGTCACGGTGCCGCTGTAACGCTGCGAGCGGCGAAGCTTTATGCCGATGAAGTCGCCGCGGTAGTAACTGTCGCGGACGATGGTGGGTCTTCAGGAAGATTGTCTCGGGAACTTGGCATCTTGCCCATGGGTGACATTCGCAATTGCATTGCCGCTCTTGCTCCACCATCGGAAATGGTGGACCTGTTTCAGCATCGATTCCCCGACGGTGAATTGGCAGGCCACGTTGTCGGGAACCTGATCATCACTGCGATAACCCAGATGCGGGGTTTCACTGATGCGATAACCGAAGTATCCCGGATGCTTGGAAGCACGGGAACGGTAGTGCCTCCAACGCTTGATCTTGTAACTCTTGTGTCTACCATCGATGGCCACGAGGTCGTTGGCCAGGTCGCGGCAGCCAATGCTGATGGGCGGATCGAGCGGGTTTCCTTGGAGCCGGAAAACCCCCTAGCCAATGGGGCGGCTGTCGATCTGCTCATCGATGCAGATCAAATAGTTCTTGGCCCCGGGAGCCTTTTTACGAGTGTCATCCCGCCCCTGTTGGTTCCAGACATAGCTCAGGCATTCAAAGATTCGAAGGCGGTCAAGGTTTACGTTTGTAATCTGACTGCGCCTCCACGATGGGGCATTGGCGAAACTGCGGGTTTCGATGCATGCGCCCACCTCGAAGCCCTTTACGGGCACATCCGTGGCGCGACCGTTGATGTTGTAGTCGCTGATCGGGGAGGACCTGGCATGGTCAGTGTCGATGTTGCGCAACTTGAAGGCATGGGTGTCAAAGTAGTTGTCGCTGACCTGATGCCCCTTCCACACACCCCCCGGCATGATCCTGTCCGCCTCGCGAAGGTGCTTCAAGACCTTTAGATAGAATGGTCTTTCCAAACGAGGAAGGACAACAATGACGATAAAGGTTGGCGTTAATGGTTTTGGGCGCATAGGACGCAATTTTCGGCGGGCGATCCTGGCTCGACCTGATTGTGGTGTTGAACTGGTTGCTGTAAACGACCCGGGAGGAACTCCTGAGGTTTTCGCACATCTGTTGAAGTACGACTCAACGCACGGCGTTCTAAAAGCCGAGATAAAGCACACGGAGGATTCTATTAGCGTCGATGGCGCTTCGATCAAGTTCTTATCTGAACGCGACCCGGGGAGCCTTCCTTGGAAGAACCTTGGCGTTGATGTTGTTATCGAATCGACAGGGCTTTTCACAGACCGCGAGGGGGCATCTAAGCACCTAGAAGCAGGAGCTCGGAAGGTCATCATTTCGGCCCCCGCCACCGAACCCGACCTCACGATAGTTATGGGGGTGAACGACGATCAATACGACGATGCTACCCACAACATAATCTCGAATGCGTCCTGCACGACGAACTCCGTTGGCCCCATGGCCAAGATCTTGCTGGACAGTTTCGGCATCGAATCCGGTTTCATGACAACCATCCACGCTTACACCACAGAACAACAGTTGCTCGACCAGGCGGCAGTCACTCGCAAGGGCAAGCCCGATCTGCGAAGGATGCGCGCGGCGGGCTTCAACATCGTTCCAGCCTCGACAGGAGCGGCCAAGGCCATCGCTCTAGTCATCCCCGAATTGAAGGGAAAACTCGATGGCATGGCCATGCGAGTTCCAGTGCCAGATGGCAGTGTCACTGACTTGGTCTGCGTTTTGTCTCGTGCAGCGACCGCTGAAGAAGTGAACAAGGCATTTCGCGAGGCAGCGAACTCCGAGCGGTGGCGCGACATCCTGGTTTACACCGAAGACCCCATCGTGTCATCCGATGTCATCGGTAACCCTGCCTCGTGTGTCCTCGATGGGCTTTCAACGATGGCCAACGGTACTCAGGTCAAACTGATCGGCTGGTACGACAATGAATGGGGATATTCGAACCGCCTGCTCGAACTGGTTGCGAAGATCGGGCGTTGAAACTTCGTCGTTTCCAAGATCTTGATGTGAAGGGCAAGCGTGTTCTACTGCGCGCCGACTTCAATGTTCCATTAGATGACCAGCGCGTCACCGATGACATGCGCATCCGGGCCAGCGTGCCCACCATCAAGGCGCTGCTGGAGCGCGGCGCTCAAGTTATCTGTTGCTCGCATCTCGGACGACCGAAAGGCA
>JBDSRR010000032.1:0-11969 GCA_039929185.1 Actinomycetota bacterium | reverse complement strand
AATGGACAGGATCATCGGACTCTCACAACCAGCAGCGCCACAACGACAACAGCACCGGCAAACATCGCCATCACGTATCGGCGAACCAAGCCCGTTTGGATCCGTCGCAGCCGTGAAGAACCCAAGGAGATCGACCCGGCGAGGCCGTTAACCGCGCCATCGATAACGCGCGTATCGACGAAGGAAGCCGCAAGGCGCGCAACGATCTTGCTCGGCCATACGAGCAGCAAGTTGTACAGCTCATCCACGTAGTACTTGTTTTGAGCAAGAGAAACAACAGGATGAAACATCGTGTTGATCCTTAAGCGTCTTGCCTCTGCACCTTTTGCGAGGTAAAGCCTGTGAGCGAAGAAGATTGCACCGACCGAAACCGAGACAACGAAAGCAGAAACGATCCATTCAGGCAGCCCAAACGGTGTGGCACCACCACCGTGTTCAAAGCCCCCCCCGGACACCGGGCCTTCGCTGAACACCGGCCCCAGGAAACGCGACAAAGCGCCTGAGTGAGCGCCCAGGTTGATCGCTCCAGCAAACACTGCCAACAGCGCCAACGAGCGCAGTACGATGGTCATCGTTTCAGGCGACTCGTGGGGATGGGCATCTGCGGGCAATCTGGACTTACCAAAGAATGTGAGCAGGACCTGCCGCGACATATAGAAGGCCGTAAGCCCCGAAACCACTACTGCAGCAAACCAAACGAAATGGAAGCCACCTTCCCAAGCTGCCGCCAATATTGATTCCTTAGAGAAGAAACCTGCAAGAGGCGGGATGCCTGAGATCGCAAGCCAACCTACGATGAACGTGATGCCCGTGATAGGAAGATGTCTCAGCAGTCCCCCCATCTTCTTCATGTCCGTGGTGTCGGCGGTCGCGTGCATCACAGACCCAGCACCGAGGAATAGCAGCGACTTGAACACGGCATGAGTGACGAGATGAAATATCCCAGCCACGTAGGCTATCGGCGAGCCGGTCAATGCCCCGACACCCATAGCGATAAACATGTATCCGAGTTGCGAAATCGTGGAGTAAGCAAGCACGCGCTTGATGTCATCTTGGGCCATCGCGATAGTGGCCGCGAGGAATGCGGTGGCGATGCCGATCCCCACCACGAGGCCTCCAGCGAGGGTGGACGATTCGAACAAGACGTGTGCCCGCGCGACGAGATACACGCCGGCCGTCACCATGGTTGCTGCGTGGATCAGGGCAGACACAGGCGTCGGACCCTCCATCGCATCAGGGAGCCATACGTAAAGAGGGATCTGCGCCGACTTGCCCGTTGCTCCGATCAAAAGCAGGACGGGAACGGCAGCCGCTATGACAGCTCCGCCCGCAACCTTGTCGAAAACGGAAACCATGTCGAGGGTACCGAACCGGTCGAAGATCAAGAACAACGCAACAAGAAATCCAAGATCACCCACTCTGTTGACCAAAAAGGCCTTCTTGCCTGCTGCTGCTGCAGCGGGCTTGAAGTTCCAGAATCCGATGAGCAGGTAGGAGCAAAGACCAACCAGTTCCCAGCCCAGGAACAGCACCAGGAAGTTCGCCCCGAGAACAAGGATCAACATCGAAGCAGCGAACAAGTTGAGGTAACCGAAGAACGTTGCCTGTCTTGGATCTTCCGCCATGTAGCCGATGGAATAGATATGGATGAGGGCTCCGATGCCGGTCACGACCAACAACATCACGACGGTGAGCGGATCGACTCTAAAACTCATGGGAACACGGAACGATCCGACAGAAATCCACTCGAACGCTACCTGCAAAATGTGTCTTTGGTCGGCAGGTTGACTGAGAATCTCTCCCAATAGCATTACCGACAACGCAAAGGAGGCGGCCACGGTTGCAGATGCGAACCAGCCTGCATATCGACCCAACCTGTCCCGAAATAGCAGCAGGATCAACGCACCGCCTAGAGGCAATGCCGGGATCAACGTCACCATCGAAGCAAGTTCACCTGGTCGGCATCCAAAGAAGATCGGCGCCGAAAGATAGCAAGGATTATCGCCAGACCAACCACAACTTCCGCTGCAGCCACGACAAGCACGAAGAAGACGCTTACCTGGCCCCCGAGTCCGCCCAGCATCCGGTCGAACGTGACGAAACTGAGGTTCACGGCATTCAACATCAACTCGATGCACATAAACATCACCAGGATGTTGCGCCGTATGAGGACTCCCACTGCGCCGGTGGTAAACATGATTGCCGAAACGATCAGATACCAGGATGGCTCGATGCTCATGTTTGCTCACCTATGCCGCGTTTGGCGAGGACCATAACGCCAACGACTGCTACCACGAGCAATATCGAGGTGACTTCGAAAGGAAAAGCCCATTTCGTGAACAGGACCCTGGCAACTTCTTCGACATTTCCCTGGCCAGCGACGACAGGATCGGAAGCAACGATCCCATCGGTCACAAAGTCGCTGACCAAAAGATACATAGCCTCCGAAATAAGCAACACACCGAGACCGACTGCTATCGAACGCTGCGACTTGAGTGGCTCGATCAACAACTCCTTCTGATCTACACCCAACAACATGATCACGAATATGAACAAGATCATGATCGCTCCCGCGTAAACGATTATCTGCAAAGCGGCGATAAAGAATGCGCCCTGAAGCAGGAACAAGATCGCTAGCGCGATCTGGGAACCGACAAGCAACAGAGCGCAGTGAACCGCGTTTCGATTAAGCACCATGGCCACCCCAGCAACAACGGCAAGAGCCGCTGTGACGAAGAAGGCTGTCTCGGCGGTCATCAGCCGTCCAGGTTGATGTCATAGGGGCGTTCCAAAGAACCTTCTCCGCCACCAAGCGCTTCTTTGATCATTTTGTAATCGCCGACCTCTTGACCAGCGGGCAGGATCTCGTCGGACGGTCGAACCTGCAGGGGGGCATCGACGAGCAGCATGTCCTTGGTGAAGATCAACGCCTCACGCGAGTCGGCCGCCAGGTCGTATGCGTTAGACATGACCAACGCTTCGGTGGGGCATGCCTCAACGCAAAGCCCACAGAATATGCACCGCAGATAGTTGATCTCATAGATCTCGGCGTAGCGTTCGCCAGGAGAACGCCGGTCTTCCGGGGTGTTGTCGGCCCCCACGACCAATATGGCATCGGCAGGACAAGCGCCTGCGCAAAGTTCGCATCCGATGCACTTCTCAAGTCCATCGGAATGCCGATCGAGAACATGCCTTCCCTTGAACCGGGGGAATGGATCGCGACGCTGTTCTGGGTACTGGATGGTGATGGGCTTGCGACCCAGATGCTTAAGGGTGATACCAAGACCTTTCAAAGACGCAACAACTCCGCCTAAGATCTCGAAGAGTGGTTCAACCGCCTTGGGAACTTTCAAGTTCATTGCTGACCGATCACGATCACCGCTGCAGAAACGAAAACCCAACCCAAAGACGCAGGAATAAGGACTTTCCAGCCAAGCATCATCAAACGGTCATACCGCATGCGCGGCAAAGTGGCGCGAAGCCAGACGAATAGGAAGACGAAGAAGAAGGTCTTTCCCATGAACCAAACCAATGGCCAGATCCAAGTAAGGAAAGGCAGTCCCGGGCCATCCCACCCTCCGAAGAACATAGTGACCGCCATGGCGGAGATCGTGATGATGTGGATGTACTCGCTCAGAAAAAACATCGCGAACTTGATGCCTGAATACTCGGTATGGAACCCGGCGACAAGCTCCGTCTCGGCCTCCGGGAGATCAAACGGTGCCCTGTTGGTTTCAGCGATACCAGAGATGAGGAACAGCAAGAAGGCTGGCCATTGAAAGAAGATGTGCCATCGAGGGATGAGATTGCCTATCCCGGCGATAGCGTCGGGCAGCCACGTGATATCTCCGAAGCCTCCCCGCTGGGCGTCAACGATCCCTCGCATCGACAACGTTCCTGCCAGCATAACGACCGGAATCAACGATAAAGATAGGGGGATCTCATACGAAATCATCTGCGCGGTCGAACGCACGGCCCCCAGCAGTGGATACTTTGAGCCGCTCGACCAACCTGCAAGAACGATGCCATAAACCGCAAGCGAGCCCATCCCAACAACCCAAAGCACGGCCACGTTGAGATCGGCGATCACGAAGTCGACTCGCTCGCCAAACAGCGTCACTCCATCGCCAAAAGGGATGACAGCGAAAGCAAGGAAGGCTGGGATGAGCGCAAGGACGGGCGCGAGTGCGTAGGTGAATCGCTCGGCGCCGTCGGGCGTGACAGGTTCCTTGAAGAACAACTTGATACCGTCGGCGAGGCTAGTAAGCAAGCCGAAGGGGCCCCATCGATTCGGACCTATGCGGCTTTGCATCCTAGCCACCGCCTTTCGTTCGAACCAGATGATGAAAAGCACCATGCCCAGGATCGCACCGAACACGATCAGGACTTTCGCAAGAAGCAGAACCACCGCCGCTCTCACGCGGAGACCTCAACATGGGGGAAGGGATCGTCAACATCGAGCAGCGTGTTGGCTTGTATCTCGCCCTGGTCATGGAGCATGAATGCACAACCCACCGGCGTTGCATCGCTTACACGAAGCTTGACTGTTACTGCCCCTCGTGCGGAACGGACCGTTACCGACGCGCCATCAGCCAGCCGACGCACCGCCGCTTCGTCTGGATGCAATTCGACGAACGGCTCCGGCGTGACATTGCGTAGTTCGGGAGACCTCGACACCATCGCTCCACCGTCATAAAGCGTGCGACCAACCAAGAGTGCAAGATGCCCGATCGGCAAAGAAGCGGGACTCGGTGGATCGACGTCGATCACGATCTTGTCAGCAGCAGCACTTCTGATCCGTCCCGTCCGCATCTTCGCATCGACCGCGCGCAATTCCCAAGAGAAGGGCCATGCGCCACTATCAGCAGGGGGCCGCTCACCAGAGGTGCCTAAACCGGCCCACGAGTATTCGTTGTCATGGGCGAAGATCTGAGCAGCGGAGGTCCACTCCCAACCGCGGCCCAGTCGAATGGCCACGTCGTCGAAGATCTGCCAGTCAGCACGAGCGACTCCGGGCGAATCGACCGCAGGATCCACTTTTTGGAGGCGTCCCTCCAGATTAGTAAACGACCCCTCTTTCTCAGCGAACGAGCGCGCCGGAAGAACCATGTCGGCCAATCGTGCCGTCGCAGTTGGGAATAGTTCAGAGACAACTATAAAAGTGTCGGAGGACATGGCCCGTTCGACCAATGCTTTGTCTGGAAAGTCTTTCACCAAGTCAGCCCCCATCAGCCATAGCAATCGAAACTGGTCTTGCCCGGCCCTTCTTAACATCTCCGTCGCTGAAAGCCCCGAGGAAAACGCCGGATAAACGCCCATGTCGAGGGCCCCTTGCGAATTGTTGTTGGGTACGCAAAGCAGAAGCTTCGTATCAGCACGGCCGGAAACCAACTTCATAGCTTCGGTCACTGCGTGCGTGGCAGATCGACCGATGAATTGTTGGCCGATGCAGACAACTGCATCACCCTCGTCAATTACTAGATCGCGCAAAGCCTGCACCTCATGTCCAGGTTCGACGTCGACATGATGACCAAGCTCCGAAAGGCTGATCCGTCTTGGATGCACGATAACCAGCCGCGCGCCATTCTTAACCGCTTGACGAAGCCGCAGATAAAGAACCGGCAGTTCCTCTTTGGGGTCGGGGCCGAACCAAACGATGGTCTTTGCCGTGTCGAGATCGTCGAGAGTCGCTGAAGACCCTAGAGCGCCATCCGCCACGCAGCTCTCATAAGCGAAATGGGCGTCGAAGGTTCGCATGTCGAGATTAGGTGTTCCGATGGCGTCGCGAAAAAACGCAGAAGCAGCGAACAAGTCTTCGTTAGTGGCATGGGAGCCACCGATCAAACCTATCGACGCGGGACCATCAACCTCCATTATCGAAAACAGCCGCTCAGTCAGAATAGTGAGCGCTTCATCCCATGTGGTCTCGCGCCCATTGACCAGTGGAGCATGGAGTCGATCGGGATGCGAAACATATCGATGCCCGAACCGTCCTTTGTCGCAACTCCAAAAGCCATTGACATTCTCGTTCGGAATCGCCTGCGCTCGCAGAACCTTCCCGTCCCGATGTTCGATAGACAACGGACATCCCACCGAGCAATAAGAGCAGGTAGACGATGCCTTACCAAGATCCCATGGACGGGACATGAAGCGGTAAGACGTTGACGTCAAAGCACCAACAGGACATATCTGAATCGTATTGCCAGAAAAGTAAGAATCGAAAGGTTCTTCAGGGGCCGCATTTATCTGTGTATGCGAACCGCGATCCATGAGATCGATGAACCGATCGCCCGAGACTTCGTCACAAAAACGTGAACACCGCCAACACAAAACACAACGCTCTCGATCTAAAAGGATGAGATTGGAGATGGGCAGAGGCTTCGTGAAATGCCGTTTTTCGTCAACATAGCGCGACGACCCCGGACCGAAAGAAAGTGCCTGGTCCTGTAATGGACATTCGCCTCCCTTATCGCAGATGGGGCAATCCAGCGGATGGTTGATAAGCAGCATCTCAAGAACCGACTTCTGAGCGGCCACTGCGGAGTCGCTATCGGTCGTTACAACCATGCCATCGGTGACAGCCGTTGCACATGCGGGCTCGAGCGGACGCTTGCTGCCTTCGATCTGCACCAGACACATCCGGCATGCGGCCACCGACTCAAGGCCCGGGTGATAACAAAATCGAGGAACAAAGACGCCAGCCTCTTCGGCAACATCTATAAGCATCCGCCCCGGTTCGGTTTCAAGTTCGACTCCGTTGACGGTGACCTTTATAGCGTCAAGCATTGAATGCTTCTTGTGGCCTAGGCCGATCGCGAAAACCAAACAACATCCCTGCAAGTCCAGACAAAAAGAGAAGGAACGGTATGCCTGCGACGAATATCGCCAGATTGACCGCGCTGCGGGCCTCACCTCCGACTTTCGTTCGAAGCGTCGATGCGAACGCCGATGACAACGTGGGCCGGTCTTGGTTGATCTGGGTAGTTCCCTGATCGCCGGTGAACTTCGCATCGATCACGGCGTATTGGGAGATGACTATCGAAGCAAACAACAACGCGCCAGCCAACGTAGACACCATCGGCCACCACTTGGTTCGGAGCCAGATCGAAACGGCAGTGCCTATCAGGGCAGTCGAGGTGGCACCGAGCAATACCAGCAGCCAAACGGGGATCCTGCCCAGCTGCAGCACCTGAAATTCGGTGCGAACGGCGCGAACCAAGAGCCAGGAATATATCCAGGCGGCGAAGGCAGCGATAGAAGTAAGAGCACGCATATGGACTAGACCTCGGGACTTTGTGAAAAACTTCACAAAGTCGAAGTTTATTCTACCCCCAGTGTCCCGCCGGGCTAGCGGGGCTCATCCTTCCAGTTCCACCACAACAACTTTTTCGGGTTCGGTCGAGGAGTAGACGCGAAGTACACAGCACATCGAAAGACATACAGCAGGCAGCGGTCTTGGGGGCCTTCAAGGTCACACATCCGTGCGTAAAGCAGTTCGGGATCCTGACTGCGAAGATCGGCGACTCGTTGGATCCCTATGGCACGCAGGTCGGCCGCGATGCTTGGCCCCACGCCAGGAATCATCTGAAGTTCATCGACATGGGATTTACTGGTCATAAACGCCTCTCTAGGGAGCCTTGCTCCTGGAAGAAACTGTGAGACGCGCCTCCAGGGGGAACGGGCATGCTTGCTCTTGTATGTGTTGTTCGAACTCGTCGCGAAATAGGTTGATCGCCGATCGGAGCGACCAAGCCTGGCTATCGCCAAGCGCACAGAAACACTGGCCTTTGGGCATGTACGTCGGGCCGGGCGCGGACATCTGATCGCAAACGTCTAACAAGATGGCGAGGTCTTCAGGGCGCCCTTCGCCATGCTCGATCCTTTCCATGACTTTCACGCTCCACCAAGTTCCCTCGCGACACGGCGTGCATTTACCGCAGGACTCGTGATTGAAAAAACGGGTCGAGATGTATGCCATGCGCACGGCGCAGGTGGAGTCATCTAAAAAAATGACGGAGCCTGAACCAAGCATCGAACCAGCCGCCCCCAAAGCTTCAAAGTCCATGGTCATGTCGAGCGAATCGAGCCATGGGGCGCTGGCACCGCCGGGGATAACGGCTTTAAAAGAACGGCCTTCTGGCAAGCCGCCCGCGATCTGCAAAAGGTCGCGCATTGGGGTTCCCAATGGCAATTCGTAATTGCCCGGGCGCTGAACACATCCCGAAACCGAAAAGATCTTTGGCCCGGGTGACTTTTCGGTCCCCATCGATCGGAACCAATCGACACCTCTATTGACGATATGGGGAACGGTCGCCAATGTCTCGACGTTGTTCACAACCGTCGGCTGGTGATACAGCCCCTTGATCGCAGGAAAGAATGGGGGCCGAAGTCGCGGCTGGCCCCTGTAACCTTCCAGTGACTCCAATAGAGCAGTTTCTTCTCCGCAGATGTATGCACCGGCTCCGCGATGCACGATCACCTTGCACGAGAAATCGGAACCTGCGATCCGCTCGCCGATGAAACCTTGTTCAGTCGCCTCATCGATGGCCGCGTAAAGGCGTCTTACTCCAAGGGCGAATTCGCCACGCACATAGATGAAAACTGCTTCGGCTCCGATGGCATACGCGCAGATGAGGGCGCCTTCGATGATGGCGTGGGGGTCGCGCTCAGTTAGTTCGCGGTCTTTGAACGTACACGGTTCGCCTTCGTCGTCGTTGACAACCACATATTTCGGGAATACATCTTTGGGGACGAACGACCATTTCGCCCCGGATGGGAAACCTGCACCGCCGCGACCACGCAGACCTGATTGCTTCACCATCTCGACAACCTCTTCGGGCGTATGGTCTTTAAGAACCTTCAAAAGACCTTCATATGCGCCGGTTGTTAGTCCACGCGCGAGCGTGAACGAATCGTCGGGATAGTTCGTGAAACGCTCTTTGACTACAAGGGTCTCGGTGATCAATTACGAATCTTCCGGCAGAAATTCAGGAGCGAACATGTCGAACTGGTCTGGTTCCGGCTCCAAACGAGAAAGCAAAGTCTCCACCGAATGGGCATGAACAGGTCCGTGCATCGTGTCGTAGTCGACTTGGAGCATGGGGGCCCGGTCGCAGAACGCCAAACATTCCACACGTTCCAAAGTGAACACACCATCGCTGGTGGTCTCGCCCGGCACGATACCCAGATGTTTCTCGATGCCATCGATCAATTGTTCCGCACCTTTTAGGGAACAAGCGATGTTGTGACACACGCTGATCACGTGGCGCCCTTTAGGCTTCAGGTGATACATCGAATAGAACGTCGCCACCGACCGCACTTCTGCCGTTGTCAATTTCAGGATCGATGCGACCTCGACCATTGCGTCTTCGCTAAGGTATCCGTCGCGCTCTTGGGCCCTGTGAAGCAGTGGTAATAGGGCGCTGCGACTGCGACCCTCGGGATAGCGTTCGACGATCTCAGTTGCTTGTCGCTTGAGGTCGATCAACGGTCGACACCGCCCATCACTGGGTCGACGGAAGCGATCGATGCAACCGTGTCGGCAACGAAGGAATCGCGCATCATTACGGGAAGCGCCTGCAGGTTCACGAAAGATGGATCGCGCATGTGCATGCGGTAGGGGTTGGGTCCACCATCGGAAACGAGGTACGCCCCCAGCTCGCCACGGGGAGATTCGATAGACATATACACATCGCCCGCCGGCACTTGATAGCCCTTAGTCACCAACTTGAAATGGTGGATAACTGCTTCCATCGAAGTCGTGAGTTCTTTGCGAGGCGGCGGAGTGATCTTGGGATCGTTATCGCGAAAGTCGCCGTCGGGCATCGAATCGATGACTTGCTGAACTATGAGAAGAGACTGTCGCATCTCCTCGAGTCGAACCACGTAGCGCGAGAACACGTCGCCGTCGCTCGCGATCGGCACTTCGAACTCATAATTGTCGATGCCCGAATAGGGAAATGCTTTGCGTATGTCCCAGTCGACACCGGTGGCTCGTAGAACAGGACCGGTGATGCCAAGGCCAAGCGCCTGTTCGCTGGTTATCTTGCCCACACCGACTGTGCGTTGTCGCCAGATGGGATTGTCAGTTAGCAAAGTCTCGTACTCATCCATGCGGCCTGGGAAGATCGCGATGAAGTCGAGCAATGGTCGCAGCCAACCTTCAGGTAAGTCCTGCCAAACCCCGCCGGGAATTATGTAGTTGTGGTTCATGCGCAAACCGGTAACCATCTCAAAGAAGTCGATCAATAACTCGCGTTCCCTGAAGCCATAGAGCATGACTGAAAGAGCTCCCATGTCCATGCCTTGCGTGGCAAGCCAAACAAGGTGTGACGTGATCCGGTTGAGTTCAGTCATCAAGATGCGGATGGCTTGGCCACGCGGCGGAACGTCGACCCCCAGCAATCGTTCGACTGCAAGCGAATACACCAATTCGTTGTGGAAAGGTGCCAGGTAATCCATGCGAGTCACGATGGTTACCGCCTGGCGATAATTGTTGTCCTCGCATTCTTTTTCCATCCCTGTGTGCAGGTAACCGATGACTGGCTTGGCGTCACGGACGATCTCGCCCTCCAAGGTGAGAACAAGGCGCAGGACCCCATGAGTTGAGGGATGTTGGGGGCCCATATTGATGGTCATCAACTCATCGGATTCATCCCATTCCTCAACGAATGCCCCGTGACTTTTGGCCTCAAAGGCCTTGACTGCATCGCTCATGTCTAAAAGCCTGGTGACAGATTTTTGAATTCGATAGGCACTTTTCCCATCGAATAGTCCTTACGCAAAGGATGACCTTCCCATTCGTCGGGCATGAGGATCCGTTCAAGGTCAGGGTGTCCCTCAAAAACGATTCCAAACATGTCATAAACCTCGCGCTCGTGAAAGTTAGCAGTCGGCCAGATGTCAACAACAGAAGGGACCACAGCAGGTTCACCCATCGGTACAGGAACTTTCACCGTCATGCGCGTACGCGTATCCATATTTAGCAATTGATAGACAACTTCGAAACGCGGTTCGCGCTCAAGGTAGTCGACGCCGCAAAGGTCAGACAGAAACGTAAAGCCTTGATCATTGGCAAGTTTGGACGCCTCGCTCTTCCAATCAACTGCCTGAATAACCGTGGCATTCACCGATAGGCCCCAGCCAAGATCTTGTCGTGCAGTTTCATGATTCCATCGAGAAGCATCTCGGGACGGGGCGGGCATCCTGGCACATACATATCGACAGGCACTATCTGATCTACCCCTTGCACAAGCGCGTAATTGTTGAAGACTCCGCCGCAAGACGCGCAAGCCCCCATCGAGATAACCCATTTAGGATCAGGCATCTGATCGTAGATCTGCCTCAACACCGGGGCCATCTTTTGGGACACACGGCCAGCGACGATCATCAGGTCGGCTTGGCGGGGGGATGCACGAAACACCTCCATACCGAAGCGAGAGATATCGAAACGGCTAGCACCGGTGGCCATCATCTCAATAGCACAACAAGCCAATCCGAAGGTTGCTGGCCAAAGGCTCGACCGTCGCGCCCAATCGACCACTTTGTCGAGACTGCCAAGTAGGAAGCCAGCTTGAGATGACCCGCTCACTCCCATTCGAGCCCCTTGCGCTTCCACACATAAACGTATGCGCCGAGGAGAAACAGCATGAACACACCCATCTCGACCAAGCCTGCAAGCCCTAGCCGACGAAACACCACCGCCCACGGATACATGAACACGACTTCGACGTCGAAGATTATGAAGAGCATCGCCACGATGTAGAACCGGATCGGAAATCGTGCATTTCCTGGCAGGTCCACCGGTGTGATGCCACATTCGTATGGTGCCGACTTCGCAGCAGTTGGGCGGCGAGGCGCGAGCAGATTGGAAGCACCTATCGAACCGAAACCAAAAACAAGCACCAGGGCGGTGAAGATAAGGATGGGCAGATAGGCATCGAGCGTCATGCTGCACCCTTTGTTTGCAA
>JBDSRR010000031.1:0-7556 GCA_039929185.1 Actinomycetota bacterium | reverse complement strand
TCGACACAGATGCGCCGCGACATGCAGACGATCATCGCCTTGCCCTCCAGCGCAGAGAGGCGAGTCTCAAAGTGCTCGACGATGTCCTTTGCGATCAGAGCCAAACGCCTTTCACTCCCGACTACCGCTTCGAGTTGAGCCCACTTGCGCTTCAAACCCTCCGTCCGGCGATCCTCCTCGCCCTCGACGACGTCCTCGAACTCTTCGTCGACTCTAGGTTTCTCTTCTTCCTTTAAGTCGATCTTCACCTGGCGGTTCTCGTAGTAAATGGGCACGGTCGCCTCATCGGCCACCGCTTGTTGGATGTCATAGATATCGATGTAATCGCCGAAGACTGCACGGGTATCGCGGTCATCAAGCTCGACAGGAGTTCCGGTGAAGGCGACGAACGTGGCGTTAGGAAGAGCGTCTCTCATGTGACGCGCAAATCCCGTTACGAATCCGTACTGAGTGCGATGGGCCTCGTCGGCAATCACGATGATGTTTCGGCGTTCGGATAGAAGCGGGAAACGATCGCCCTTCTCCTCCGGCAAGAACTTCTGGATCGTCGTGAACACCACACCACCCGCAGCCACCTGCAAGTGCGAGCGCAAGTCAGTGCGGTCTGAGGCCTGTACGGGATCTTGGCGAAGGAGGTCTCGGCTCGCGGCGAAGACTCCAAAGAGTTGGTCGTCCAAGTCGTTGCGGTCAGTAAGAACAACGATCGTGGGGTTCTCAAGCTCAGGAGCAGTTATCAATTTGCCCGAATAAAAAGCCATGGTGAGGCTCTTGCCGGATCCTTGCGTATGCCAAACCACACCAGCCCTGCGATCACCGCCGGGGAGCGAGGCACGGATCGTTGTGGCCAGGGCTTTTCGGGTTGCATGGAATTGGTGATAACCAGCCAGTACCTTGCGAATCCCATCTTGGTCTTGGAAAACGGTGAAGTACCGGATGAGATCAAGGAATCTCGACTTGTCGAACACCCCTGTAGCCAAGACCTCCAAACGATTGGCGGAATCGGGGGCCAACTCCGAGCCATCGATGGTTCTCCAAGGAAGGAACCATTCACGCGGCGACGTAAGCGATCCGATCCGCGCATCGACTCCGTCCGAGACGACGCATACTTCGTTGAAAGTGAAGATCGGTGAGATCTGTTGCTTGTAGGTTTGGATCTGGTTGAAGGCCGACCAGATATCGGTGTCCTCGTCTGCGGGGTTCTTGAGTTCGATGAGCCCGAGTGGAAGGCCGTTCACAAATATCACTACATCGGGTCGGCGATGGTCTCTATCGTGAACCGTGAATTGATTGACTGCGAGCCAGTTGTTGTTGTCCGGCCTTTCGAAATCGATGAGCCAAACCTTTTCCCCTCGTATACCTTCGGGCGTCATAACCTCGACGTCGATGCCATCGACCAGCAGGTCGTGGAATCGTGAGTTGTTCACGAGTAGCGATGGTGATTCGGTGCGAAGAACTTTCCGAAGCGCTTCATCGCGAGCGATCGGTGGAACCCTTGGGTTGAGGTTCTCAATGGCAGCCTTTAGCCTGCCCATCAGCACCACATCGCGATAGGAATCGCGTTCAGCTTTCGGCGAACCGGGCGCGATCTCACCGCCGCTCAAGGTCTGGTATCCAACGCCATCTCTGCCAAGCCACTCCATGAGAGCCTGCTCAGCGACCGACTCATTGATGCCAGGGTCGGGGAAGGGTTCAGTCATTGTCCTTGCGCTCTCTCTTCTCTCAGGCTTTCCCTAGTTGCGAACCCTGTTTAGCAGACCGAGTGCTTCCTCTGTTCTTGTGATTAAGACCTCGACGCACCTCATCACCTCGGAATTTCGTTTCCAAAAGTCCAAGGACACGCTGGTTTCGGGAGCCAAAGTTAACTCACTCAACACTTCAACGAGTTCCCGGTCTTCATAGTCGAAAGGCACCGTTCCTTTTCTCCGCCCGTGCGCCGGGAAAAGAGTCAGCGTGCGAGCGTTTATTGAAACGCCTGCCAGATCCGATTCAATCGTTCGATCGAACGCAAGCAAATTATGGAATGCACGGTTGCGGGCGCCGCTAATCACTTCCTGATACTTCGAAAGCGAGGCCTTCTTCGTCGATTTGTTCCAAGGCAGACTCTTGAATGCGTGAGCTACGGCGAAGTGCTCTTCTACAGTGGACCACAGCAATACTGCCTTCAAGTCTCCAACGCTTACGAGCAAATGAAGAACCTTTAGTGCATCGTCCGCAAAGTTGTAAGCGATACGCAAGACCTCGTTCAAGTGAACGGGGTTCCGGCCATCGTTTTCATACTTTGCCAGCGCTTGGTCGTAGAGCTTTCGTTGCTCTGCCAATGCCACGCCCACCCGCGTCATGAAAGTGTTCTTGGGTGCAATTGTTCCCGAGGTTGGCAGCACGAGTTTTGAGATCGCCTCGATTTTGAGCCTTTCGAAGGAGACTGCGAAAGACTGAGAGAGGCTCTCGACCGCCTCGTCGTCGCTAAGGTCTCTCTGGATCTTTTCCTCGATCTCATTCCAAGCAGATTCCGGGTCAAGGAGCTGACTAATTACAATGAGGTGGTCGTTCTTCTTCTCTTCGATCGACGTTCCCGTCGAGGAAGGGTCAAAGCGCAAACTCGACGCATACGCATGATTGAGTTCCGTTTCGTGAGCCTGATCTTTGATCTCCCCGATCAAGACGAACACTAGCTGCCCGAGCGTCTTGAGTTCCCTGATGATGGCTGAGCTCAGGCCCTCAGTCTTCGGGAAATTCTCCGACTTGGCACTTACCAATTTGAAGTCGGAATTGAAATCGTCGACAGCAACTACTAATGGCGAATCCGCGAGCTTCCCGGCTTCGACCTTGAGGCCTATGAATTGACTATTCTTACGTGTCTTTATTGAAGACTTATCTCTGTAGATGAAGCTGTTGTTCAGGACAACAAGATCACCGTCCGTTGCCGATTGACCAGCTAACCAATCCTTAAACTCGATTCTCTTCCGCAGTTTCGTCACTGATGAAACCACCAGTTTCTCGACTGCAGTCGTGTCAGGACTCATGCCGGACTTGAGACGATCATGGGGCCAGGGACTCGGACTTCTCCAGCGATCAGCTTGGGAAGAAGAGTGTCGCGCAAAGAGGCTAGAACGCGGGACTCCTCAGCCGATCCGTTGGCGCGCGCGAACAGCGGCTTGATTAGTTTTCCGAATAGCTCCAATACTGGCGCCGGCGCAGTCACGACTCGGTAGTCCGAGAGAGACTCAGCCGGCACGCGCTGTCGACCACTGGACCCAGTCATGCTCTGAATAGCGAAATCGCGCAAGTCATTGCTGCGTGCGAGACAGTACGCGAATTCGGGAGGCAACGGCGGCTTGGGACGGAGAACCAGATACTCGGTCGAGCCCCAACCGACCTGTTCGTCTCGCAGGAAGTCCACGAAAGCGGTTTTGCCGTTCTCCAGGCATGGCGTAATACGCGCGACCAGCGTGTCGCCGTTCACGAAACGCATGCCTGATCCGAAGGGCCGGTCGATTACCGAGTTGGGCGAATGGCCCCTTGTTGGCATATTCGCCATGTCGAGGTAGGGCGCAACTTCCCCTTTTCGCAGTGATCGAGTCGGGTTGACCTCGATAGCATCGGGCAACGGCACGACTGTCCAACCCGACGGAATCTGGCCGACGTCGGAGTCTTCGAAGGAATCGGGGAAGAGAGCGGCGATGTCGGCCGGCAGGCCGAGGTCGCGGCCTGCGGATTTGGCCCGGACGGGATCGAAGTCCACGAACCACGACTTGAAGATCGCTCGCGCGATATCCTCGAGCGTCTCGTTCATCCGTCGGTTCAACTCGATCTTGTCGTCCAGCGCGCCGAGAATTCGAGCGATCGCTAGTTGTTCCGACTTGGGAGGACAGACAGCCTCGATACTCTCGAGATCTCGCTTAGTGACGTGGCCCAATCCTGTTGTCTGCTTGTTGCGAGCGATGCCTACGAACTGTGGTCGAAGATATTTCAACAAATAATAGAAGAAGACGGTGTCGACATCGTCCTTGGGAGTAACCCGGAATACATGCTGATTGAGCCAACCGTCTGGGCCCCGCCACCAAAATGCGTCGATTGATGTCTCTGGCTGCCCGGACCAGGAGAAGAGAAGATCTCCAGCTCGGATGCGTACCGAAGGATCGAAGGCCTGTTGGGTTAACTTCGTTTGAGCGGTAATCCCATCTTTCATTTCGGCGATCTTGATAACTGGCATGCCCTTAGAGCTGAACTGAATGTTTCGAAATGCGAGCCCGTTCACCCATTGAGCCAGTGAATATAGTGGCCGGCGTTCCCATTCCTCGGGAAAGTCCGGGCTATATAGCCAACCTCTCTTTCTGCCAGACTCATTCGCCTCAACTGCCATATCCCAGCTCCTTCAGTCCGGCGTCAATTGCTGCATCGAGCTTCGAATCTTCGGCTTGTTGCTCAAATAGAGATGTCGTCAGCCGCTTCATCTTTTCTTCGAAAGGTTCGTCGTCTTCTTCGGCGTCCGCGGCCCCGACGTAGCGACCGGGGGTAAGGACGTGCCCATGCTTGCGGATCTCATCGAGACTGGCGGCTCTGCAATATGCAGCGACGTCCTCGTAAGCGCCAGCGTCCTTCTCACCACGCCATGCGTGATAGGTGCGAGCGATCTCTTGCGTGTCTTCCAGCGTCAGATCACGATGAACCCGATCGATCATCGTTCCTAGCTTACGCGCGTCGATGAACAACACCTCACCGCGTCGATCTCGGAATTTGCCGTTGCGTTTGTCACGTGCAACGAACCAGAGGCATGCAGGAATCTGTGTGCCATAAAACAATTGTCCCGGCAGCGCCACCATGCAATCGACAAGATCCCCTTCGACCAGGTTCTTTCGGATCTCGCCTTCACCCGAGGTGTTCGAGGACATGCTCCCATTGGCGAGCACGAAGCCAGCAATGCCAGCCGGGGCGAGGTGGTGAACCATGTGTTGCACCCACGCGAAGTTGGCGTTATTCGCAGGAGGTGTTCCGTAGCGCCAGCGGACGTCATCCCGCAAGCGGTCGCCTCCCCAGTCGCTCATGTTGAATGGGGGATTGGCGAGGATGAAGTCGGCTTTCAGGTCGAGATGAAGATCATTGTGGAAGGTGTCGTCGGCTTGAGGCCCGAGGTTCGCCTCGATGCCGCGGATTGCGAGATTCATGTTGGCGAGGCGCCATGTTGTTGGGTTGGACTCCTGTCCGAAGATCGAGATGTCGCCGAGGCGTCCCCCATGCGCGCGGATGAATTCCTCGGACTGCACGAACATCCCCGATGAACCGCAGCATGGGTCGTAGACGCGTCCGTTGTATGGCTCGATCATCTCGACCAAGAGCCGGACGATGGAGCGCGGTGTGTAGAACTCTCCAGCCTTCTTTCCTTCCTTGCTGGCGAACTGGCTGAGGAAGTATTCGTAGACCTGTCCGAGGATGTCGCGAGAGTTGCTACCGACTTCGGCGAGTCCGACGGTGGAAATGAGATCGATCAGCTCCCCGAGGCGGCGTTTATCGAGGACAGGCCGGGCATAGTCTTTCGGTAGTACGCCCTTGAGCGACGGATTGTCGCGCTCGATCGCCTCCATCGCGTCATCGATGAACTTCCCGATCTCGGGGCGTTTAGCGGAGGCTTGGATCATGTCCCAGCGTGCCTCTTGGGGAACCCAGAAAACCTGCTCGGCGCGGTACTCGTCGGGGTCCTCGGGATCGGCTCCATCGGATTGCTGTGCGAGGAGTTCGCTGCGTCGTCGATTGAAAGAGTCGGAGATGTACTTAAGGAAGATGAGTCCAAGGGCCACATGCTTGTACTCGGATGGGTCCATGTGGCCGCGCATCTTGTCAGCGGCTGCCCAGAGCGTGGCTTCTAGCTTGAGAGGCTTGTAGGTCTTACGGTTCTTTTTGAGCCAAGCTTCGACCTGGGCTTTATCGAAGACGAGGGTCTCATAGCCCGAGAGGGGGTCGGGGAAGTCGCTCCCTTTCTTCCTGCGCCACTGAGAAACCGCGGGCAAAGAAACGCCCGCCATCTGGGCAATATCCTCGCTCCCTACGATCTGTCCCATCTTAAGTCCATTAAGTAGGTTAGCTTAAATGGCTTGTCAATAGCAAGCTCGGATGCTACTGTCCCAACCCAAGGGGCTGCCGCAAAGGGGCGATATCTTGTCGTGGAAATCGTATACAATTTGTAAACAACGGGCTGCTTTGTGACGACGATCTTAATTAGGGACGTCAGATTCAGTCCGGAAGTAGTCGAGAAGATTTGGATACAGCACGGGCTATCCCAACGGTTCGTTGAAGAGGTTGCTTACTCAGGTGAGAGCGAAGTTCGATGGGATTTCGACGAAGTTCACGGAATCCGCGTGGTTGTAAGGGGCGAGACAGTGGAAGCAGTACCGCGAGACACGATTGTCTTTCTCCGCTCAGTCGATCCTGATAACGGCATCTGGGATGTCATCACAGCATTCTGTCCGACGAATCCGAATTACGGAATGGAGGATTGACCATGAGCGCAAAGACACCTGAAGAAGAAGCTCTCGAAGTGTGGAAGAAGGGGACGCAAGTCGAGGTCAAACGCGATCGCCCATCCTCGAGCGTCCTTTCCCTCCGTCTTCCCAAGGAGCTGTTTGAGGAAATTTCGGATCTAGCGGAGGCGAAAGGAATGTCGGTGAGCGCGTTTGGTCGCGACCTGATCGAAAAAGCGCTGGCGAATCAATCGCCTTCAACTCCCCTCGACGTTGCAACAATGTTTAATAGATGGGCTCTTGAATCGATGGAGGGCGTACGACTTTCGACGTTCGTCTCGCCAGCAATCAGACGGGACTCGTGGGTTCACTTCTGCTTCGGATCAACTTCCTTTGAAGCATCACATCACGATCTGCTCACCGACATTCGCGCTGGCGAAGTCGGGCAATCCTCCACCGCAAGTGCCGGTTCGGAGCAGGTCGCATGACCGACAAGATCCACGACTGGATAATCCAACCCCTTCTGTGCGACTACGCGGAGGTGGCGGACGGAAAACTCTTCGTTCTTGGTGGAGGGTGGTCAATCTGCGGTCCAGGCCCCTTCACCCATGCTCTGGCGATAAAAATCGGTGTCCCGTGGGACCTCGCCAACCGGCGCCACAAATTACACGCTGTCTTGAAAGATGAGGACGGGCACGAGGTGCAGTTGGGTGATCCTCCGTCGGAGGTTCGCTTCGAAGGGGAAATAGAAGTTGGCCGCCCGCCCGGTCTTCCTGCGGGCACCTATCTTGATGTCCCCCTCGCGGTGAATTTCGGACCCCTGGAATTGCCACCTGGCAAGGGTTACGTTTGGGCCATCGGAGTAAACGGAACGCAAGTCGAGCTTCGTTTCCGCACGAGGTCCAGCCAATAGGTGAAAACGCCCCCAATCAATTGGTCAGCGAGCTTGCGTTATCGCCGGGGCAGTCCCCAACGTCTTCGAGGTCTCGACATCTTTTATGACTTCGAATGGAACACATACTTCCCGGATCGAAGGGCACAATTCAGAAATGGTCTCTGCCTAGCGAAACGAATTCTTGATGAATGCCCTTCGGGGAAGAG
>JBDSRR010000030.1:0-2111 GCA_039929185.1 Actinomycetota bacterium | reverse complement strand
CTGATGTCTGCGAGAAGCTTCTTCGCGAAGAGGTTTACCACCAGATGCATGCAGACTCTTGGTTCCGCCGCTTGACCGAAGGCAACGATGAAGGGCGAGCCATTTTCGAAAAGGCCCTTACGGAAGCGCTCGCCGATGCGAGCGGACTATTCGACCCCGCTGACGAGGCCGACTTGCTAGATCGATGGGTACAAACGGTAACGACGCGCTTCGATGAGGCTGGCTTGAACGTGGCCTTCAGCGAAGCGAAACCTGCGCCACGAGACACGCATTCTTTAGACTTCAAGCCCCTTTGGGACGACCTGACTCGCACTTACCGCGAGGAGCCCGCAGCAACATGGTGACCGAGGCCCTGGTTTACGAAGCCCTTTCAGGCGTTGCCGATCCAGAGATCCCCGCAGTGTCCGTGCTCGACCTTGGGATCATCGAGGAAGTGAAGGTCGTTGGCGATGACGTAGAGGTGACATGCCTGCCAACTTTTGTTGGATGCCCCGCGCTAGATGTCATCCGCGAAGACATCGAAACCGCTCTCACCTCGATCGGCGCCCACGGGACTGTCAAGTTCATCTATAAACCGCCTTGGACGACAGATCGGATAACCGACGAAGGCAAACGCAAACTTGAGGAGTACGGTCTTGCTCCCCCAGGTCCCAGACCCCACCTTGCCTTGACTGTGCTGTCCCCTGGCAGGTGTCCATATTGCGGCTCATCCGAGACTGTCGTGGAAAGCCCATTCGGCCCCACCGCATGTCGGGCTACCTGCTACTGCAACGCATGCCGCAACCCGTATGAAAAGTTTAAGTCGGTCTAAGTTAGGCTCACGCTCGATGACTGAAGACTTCATGCCACTGCTGGGCATCGACCATATCGAGTTCTGGGTTGGCAACGCCCGTCAGTCGGCCTACTTCTACAGCAAAGCGATGGGTTTTACGAAATCCGCGTTCGCTGGCCTGGAAACTGGGTCGCGCGACAAAATGTCATTCGTGATGTCGCAAGGCGGCGTACGCTTCGTCGTCACCGGAGGGCTCGAGCCGGATGGTGAGATCGCAGATCATGTGCGCCGACATGGCGACGGAGTCAAAGCAGTTTCGTTGTCAGTTCCCGATGCCGAAGAAGCCTGGAAGCAAGCAACCTCACGCGGGGCTACGTCGGTTCTTGAACCAACTGAACTAGCCGACGACGATGGCGTCCTGCGCAAGTCCGGCATCAAGGCCTACGGCGACACAGTGCACTACTTCATCGACCGAAGCGACTATCGGGGACTCTACGCACCCGGATACAAGAGCTTGAAAGCCGCGCCAGATGAAACAGGCATCCAACAGATCGATCATGTCGTTGCCAACGTTGAACTCGGAAAGATGGACGAGTGGGTCAAGTACTACGAAGACATATTTGGCATGACAGAGATGATCCACTTCACTGATGAAGCCATCTCTACCGAATACTCCGCGCTGATGTCGAAGGTCTGCGTCGATGGATCTGGTCGGGTGAAATTGCCGATCAACGAACCTGCCGACGGAAAACGCAAGTCACAGATCGAGGAATACCTCGACTACTACGGGTCACCAGGCGTCCAGCACATCGCACTTTCAACCGACGACATCGTTAAAACCGTTGACGCACTAAGGGCCCGTGGCATGAAATTCCTATGGGTGCCGGTCACTTATTACGCCGAAGCTATCGAGCGAGTTGGCGAGATAACCGAGGACTACAAGGACCTTGAACGCCTCGGCATCCTGGTCGACCGAGACGACGAGGGTTATCTGCTGCAGATCTTCACGAAGAATGTGCAGGATCGTCCAACAGTTTTCTTCGAAGTGATCGAACGCCACGGTGCCCGCGGTTTCGGTGTCGGCAATTTCAAAGCGCTCTTTGAGGCGATCGAGCGGGAGCAAGAACGTCGTGGCAACCTCTAAGAACCGGCGATTCCGACACTATCGGGAGATTTCCAAAAACAGTCCCCCAAGAGGTCAGTGGTATGGATTCTATCGATCAGTTATTTGGTACCTCGCGATAGCACTTTCGATTGTGATGATGGGCACCACAACATATAAAATTGCCCTCAACATTTCCCAGAGTCATCACGCGTTCGCAACCCCTCTAAACGCGAC
>JBDSRR010000029.1:0-3175 GCA_039929185.1 Actinomycetota bacterium | reverse complement strand
CGGCTCTACTGGCCGATGAGTGGCTGAAGCAGTAGATAGGCCGTTAGCGAGATCACTATCGAGGCGCATGCCCATGTGAATGCCGCGTGTATGCGCCCGACCGCGAATTCGCCCATCAGTCGTTTACTCGTTGCGAGTTTGACCGTGTAGACCAAGATGATCGGCAAAAGGATGCCGTTTAAGGTTTGGGTGACGATCAACATGGTGATGAGGTTGATGTTGGGAATCATGACAACCGCTGCACCGATCAATAGCATCGCCGTGAATATTCCGTTGAAGAACGGGGCCTCTTTCCACTTCTTACCGACACCCGATTCCCATCCGAATGCTTCGCATACAACGTAGGCAGTCGACAAAGGCAAGATGGCGGCGGCAAGTACCGAGGCTGCTATGAAGCCGACCCCAAACAGTAACCTGGCGTTTTCGCCAGCCAAAGGACCAAGTGCGCGTGCAGCATCGCCAGCACTGTTTATGTCAATGCCGTTCGCGAACAGAGTCATCGCCGTCGTAACGATGATGAAAAATGAAATTGCGTCTGTGAATATCGAGCCCGAGATCACATCAAAGCGCGTTAAGGCGAAGTCTTGGGGAGTCACGCCTTTGTCTCTCACGTATGACTGGATGAAGAATTGCCCCCAGGGGGCAACGGTAGTTCCCGTTACGGCTATGACCAGCAGTAAGAAAGCAGGGTCGGGGTTCCATCGTGGAACTACAAGTGCCTTAAACACTGTTGCCCAAGGCGGGTGGGCCATCATTCCGGAAACAACGTAGGTCAGGTAGAAAAAGACGAAGACAAAAAAGATGCGTTCGACCCTGCGAAACGAACCTGAAGAAACGATCAACCAAACGAAGCCCGCTACAAACGGAACCGTAAAATATTTCGATGCGCCAAACAGTTCAGACCCTGCGGCAACGCCGGCGAATTCCGATGCAGTGACGCCGATATTCGCTACGAGCAAGACTACGAGTGCGAAGACTGCAGCACGAAGTCCGAACTCCTCCCTTATAAGGTCGGCAAGCCCCTTGCCGGTCACCGCGCCCATACGGGCACCCATCTCTTGCGTCAAGGCGAGCAGGACCGTGAGAAGTACCAGGATCCAAAGCATGTCGAATCCGAATCGGGCACCGGCAACCGAGTAAGTCGTTATCCCGCCTGCATCATTATTGGCGGCAGCAGTGATCAGCCCGGGCCCCATCACCGCTAAGTAAGCGAAGATCGGGATCCTGGGCCGCCTTGGCAGATTTATCCGAGGTCGTGGCACTCAGGCAATCTATCCGACGCGCAAGTACAATCCCACTAATGCGGACGTGGCTCAGTTGGTAGAGCATCACCTTGCCAAGGTGAGGGTCGCCGGTTCGAATCCGGTCGTCCGCTCGAAAGAAGTAGCAGGTCAGAAGGGGTATTGCGGTGTTTCAGCTTCCCTCAGCAGTCGCAGATTCTGCCCCAGGGACACCAAAACGATCGGACGTCGCAGAAGAAGATGACTCAGATCCTGCTTGTAGAGGACGATCTTGCCATAAGGGAAGCCTTAAAGATGTCTCTCGAAGGCGAAGGCCCCGAGCATAGGGTGACGACGGCCTCCAACGGAGACGAGGCTCTAGCACGATGGCGCACGTCCCCTCCGGATGTCATCTTGCTCGACATCATGCTGCCAGGCATCGATGGCTTGGAAGTTTGTCGCACCATCCGTAAGACCGATCAGGTTCCCATCATCATGCTGACCGCCAAGACCGATCCGGTCGATGTCATCGTGGGGTTGGAGGCGGGAGCCGACGATTACGTGACCAAGCCGTTCGATACCAAGATCCTTATCGCTCGTATCAGGGCGGTCTTGAGGCGAACCTCGGTGGACTTTAGCGACAAGGTTATTCGCTTAGGCGACCTCACGATAGATCCGTCAAGCATGACCGTTTCGCGCGACGGTGAGCCGATCGATCTATCGGCGACCGAGTTCCGCCTCCTGAGCGAACTAGCCGCCCGGCCTGGCCAAGTGTTCACCCGCGAGATCCTGCTTGAGCGCGTTTGGCAATACGACTACCTGGGGGACTCACGGTTAGTAGACGTTTGCGTCCAGCGGGTCCGCGCAAAAGTCGAACAAGATCCCAAACGCCCTCAACTGATCCAGACCGTCAGAGGCGCTGGCTACAAGTCGGCGACGTCATGAGTGATACGCGCCGCGCACCGAGGCTCCGTCGAAGACTGATCGTCACACTCGCAATGGTCGGAGCGTTGTCATCGGTTGCGGTCGCGGCAACGAGCTACGTTCTGGTCGCCAGAGCTCGAACATCGGGTGCCATCGCTCAGGCAACTCGCGACGGGCGCTTCCTCCTCCAGATCGCCTCCGACGCTCTTCCTGCATCGGATGAAGACATCCAAGAGCTTTTAGCCATCATCAGTCGTCGCGGCGGATCTGAGACCGTCGCCGAGCTCGGCGGTCGGGTTCACCAGACTTCGGTGACGATCGGCTCACCTGCCATCCCACAGGGTCTTCGGCGAGTCATTTCCCGTGGGCGGGTGGGCGTGCAGACAACGCAGGTAGAGACGGATCCGTTTGTGGTGGTCGGCGGGAGGATCCAACCCAGCTCCGCATCCTTCTATTTCTTTTTTTCCAATGACCGACGTCGAAACAGATCTTCGGACACTTAGGAACACAAGTTCTACGGTCGCTCTTGCGATGGTCTTCCTAAGCGGCGCCATCGGATGGATCTCGACCGTCGGATTGATGCGACCGATCACGCGCGCCCGAGATGCGGCTATTGAGATGCAGAAGGGAGACCTCACCACAAGGCTTCCGGAAGCGGGGACAGGCGAGGTGGCAGAGCTCGCGCGCTCGTTCAACTCGATGGCCGAGACTCTGCAGGCGACCCTCGCCAGTCTCACTGAGGCTGAGGCCGGACAACGGCGGTTCGTAGCAGACGTTTCCCATGAGCTTCGCACCCCGCTCACAGCTCTTAGTGCAGCGGTTGATGTGATGGAGCAGAACATCGGCGACATGCCGCCACCCGCGGCAAGAGCTGCGCAGCTGATCATCGGGGAATCGAGGCGGCTACGGACGCTGGTAGAGGACCTGATGGAGATATCACGTTTCGATTCCGGCAAACTCAACATGGACAAACGGATGATCGATGTGGGCGACGCCGTGCGCTCCATGCTGACAGCAAGAGGATGGATGGG
>JBDSRR010000028.1:0-4428 GCA_039929185.1 Actinomycetota bacterium | reverse complement strand
AGGTCCGTCCCGATTACGGACCAACAGCCGGGGCTCAACACCTGGCTGGGGACCTTTGATTCTTGGCCGGATGTATCGTCGTCATGTACTCCGCTTACCGACATGAGCATCCAGGCAATGAGTGGCTGGGGAGCAAACATAGTTCGAGTGCCCATGTCCTCCACTTTTTGGGGCAGCGACCCATCGCAAGCCGAACCAGGATGCCAGGCACCCTTCCCCGCTTACCGAAGCAACATTGATGCTGTGGTCGCATCAATCACGGCCAGAGGAATGGTAGCGCTTCTCGATCTGCACTCCGTCAAACGAATCCCGTGCTCACCGGACTGGAACAGGCAGCATCCGATGCCCGATTCGTCGGCCATCGGCTTCTGGCAATCGGTGAGCCGCAGATACGTGACGAATCCACTTGTAGCCTTTGAACTCTACAACGAGCCTCACACCAATTACCTCAACTACGGCCAGGGATCATGGGCGTTGTGGCTTTACGGTGGCTCGGCCACGTCATGCCCCAAACAGCCGAGCAACCCGATTCAAGACGCATGTCCCGGAGGCGATGGCGCACGATGGACGGCTGCAGGCATGCAAGATATGTACAACGCGATCAGAACGGTCGAAAGCAGTAACTCCTCCCCCAGTCACCTGGTATTCGTCGCCGGAAATGAGTTCACAAGAAAACCACCGCCCCCTGGTTACATGCTCAAGGACGCCGATGGTTCCCTGGCGAACAACCTTATCTATACAGTGCACCACTACTCTGTCACTACAACTCAGGCGGGAGGGCGCAGCTACACCATCCCAAGTTGTGCTCCCAGCTCCGCGGCTCCGAGCGGTTGCTTCAAAACGTGGGTAGATTTCTCAACTACTCATTCCGTAGCTGTCAACGTGAATGAATTCGGATGGCTTTCTGGCCCGGATGCCGACCCTTATTCTCCGACCTATCCGAAGCCGTCTGGACAGCAGCAGCACGAGAACGTGATCTGTTCTGCGACTAATGCAGATTTTGGGTGGATGGCCTACCGGTGGTCGTCTGACAACGATCATTTACCTACCCTCAATCACTACTATGGCCTGCTCGCTAGCCAGGACCAATATCTTCCAACGCTCGTGGCCAATAGCAGTGGCAAGCCTGCTAAAGATGCGCTTAGTATCGACCCAACTGCCGCTGGGGGGAAAAAGGCATTGGCGAATCTACTGAACTGCTATACGCCATCCGGCTGATGGGACTCCGCTACTCTCTCGACTAACCGACCAGTGTCCCGCAGGGCGCGATTATTCCAGCCTACGGAACTTTGGCGGGGCAGACATTAGGCCGCACGCGATATCCTGCCGCTGCAGTTTCATTAGATCCGCTCTAGGGGAGGTGCCCGATACGTCATCTGCTGCGATTTCTGAAAAACAAAGTCGTGTCCGACCAAGTGAAGATTCAGAAGGTACGTTTTGGACTAGCTCGGGGGGCTAAGCTGCCACTCAACCTCAAACATCACACCCACGTGACGCTGGGGCTGTACGAGAAGGAAACAGCGGCTCGTGTTCTTGAGGCAGTCAACCCAGAAACCATTTTCTACGACCTTGGCGGAGGTATCGGCTACTACGCTATAGGGCTCGGACGACGTCTCAAGGGCGACAAGGGCGACAAGGGCGACAAGGGCGACAAGGGCGACAAGGGCGGCAAGGTGTATGCCTTCGAATCTGACCCCGCTCGCGTGGAGTGGCTGAAGACGGCCGTTGTGGCCAACGGACTTGACGGCGTAGTCGAAATTATCCAGGCCGAGATGGGCAACGGTGACGGCCAGTTGGCGTTGGACGACTTCCTCGAACGCGATGGAGTGCGGCCCCCAACTTTGATAAAAGTCGATGTCGAGGGCGCCGAGGCTGACGTCATCGCAGGAGCGACACGTCTTCTGACCAAACACCACCCTCAGCTGTTCATCGAAACCCATTCAAGACAAGTTGATGCAGAGTGCATCGACCTGTTGCAGTCGATGGACTACGACGTCGAAACCATGGATCAAACCGGCCGTCAATGGGGACCGCGTCCCATCGACTTCAACCGATGGTTATGGGCAACGCAGCGAACGGCGACGCAGCGGACTAAGGATGTTACCTAACAGGCAACGTATCCTGGCAGGGCTGCAGTTGGTGGGCGCAGGAGGATGCCCTGCCCAGAACGCACCGAATTGAGAACACTGGCCGCATAGGTCAGTACTGCACCACCGGCACATCCATCTTCCATCCCAATCTTGGCCGCCGAGGTTGCTTGGTCGGATCCGGGGCGGTAGACGTAGTCGATGAAACCATTGTTGTTCAGGATGACTTCGACGTTGACCCTGTTAGCGGAGTCGCCCAATCGCACGCCTCGCCATTCGATGACGAATCGGTCGATCCCCACTAAGCCCACATAGATCTCAGCGCCATCCACGATGAAGGCGGGATTGTTGAGCACGTTCAAAGTCGGACCGTCCAGGCCACCTACACCATTGTCAAACCTGACGAAACCATCGACATTGACGAACGCTACCTTCCTCGCCTTACCGTATAGCGGTATATCGAAAGGAAGTGGGACCGGAATCGAAGTGTCATCGCCTACTCCATCTATGCGTGGACTGTAAACCGGCCCTAGAGGGGCAGCACCGGCAAACAGCTTTGTACCGGGGCCTGGCAGGAAGATCGGAACCGTCCCGGCAACATAAGAACCAAGTTTGTCGACGCAGGTGTAGCCATATGTGTCTGCCAAGAGGTTCGCTGTGATATCTCTAACGACGGGACCCGTTAACGCTACTGCGATGGGGCTAGCTGGAACGGTCGACACTACGCATCGCCCTGGAAGCTTGACCTCATAATCAGCCTGCGGAAGGATGACTGAGTATTTACCCGCGTTATCGGCGTAGATGGAGCTTGCTTTCAGTGCAGCCAGTTCTCTTACCGAGATTTCTATCCCAGGTACGGGCACTCCAAATTGGTCTTTGATCACGCCGCTCAACTTGTACAGCGGTGCCGGAGCGAGGTCAAAATCTAGACGGACAAACGTTGAGCCAACTGTGACCGATTTGGTTTGAGGGATAGACCCAAACTTCGAAGCAGTTATCGAATATGTGCCCGCTGGCAGCGGAAGACTGTAAGTGCCATCGGCTAGGCTCGTAACGGTGCCGGTAACGCACCCACCACACCTGCTGATCGTCGCACCCGGCAAAGGACTGCTGGTTCCTGATCGAAGTACCAGACCCGCCACCCCACTGGGAACGAAGCTGCCGCCGCCGCCGCCGCCGGGACCGCCGCCGCCTCCGCCGGGACCGCTGCCGCCTAGGACTTCGGAACCATCGATAAGGAATCGGACGCGGCGACCGCTTGCCACTGAAGCCTCATCGAAGGAATAGCTGAACCCTCTTACGCCCGTACGATCCTCGAAGCCTATCGAGGCGGTGTATCCGTTGGCCTTGTCGGGATCGACAACTCGGTACTGGTATTCAAAGTTGCCCGAAGGATGCAAAATGACCTCGAATGTCACACGGGTGTCAGGGTCGGAGTTAGGAACCATGTCGATCCACTCAACCGAGAAGAAGCCGTCGGTATCGGTATGAGTTTGAACGCGCGACCCTCCATCCATAGTTAGGTCATCCCAGAAAGGCATCACCACGAAGTTGGGGGCCGTAGTATTGGGGATGATCACATTGGAGAACTGAGCGCTGCCAGCGTCGAAGCGCATGAAGCCGTTGCTCGAAATGAAGGCCCTCGTCGCGAGGTTGCCATAGAGCGGGAACAGGAACGGCAACGCCATATCCACCCAAACATCATCGCCATTCAAAGCAGTCGTAGTAAGCACACCGCTCTCGTGGGCGGTCGAGATGGGACTCTCATCACGACACGAGTATCCAAAAGAGTCACGTTTCAGACTTGTTCCGATGTTCTCAACAGTATTAGTAGTGACAGTGATGGTCTTGCTGGTAACTAATACGCATCGGTTGGTACCACCGACGCCAAGACGGTATGCCCCTGCAGGGATGTCGCTAAAGACATAATTGCCTTGACTGTCGGCAAAAACGTCGGGGATATTCGGGTGATTCAAACTTACGATGACTCCGTAGATCTTTCCTCCGGTCGCTGTATCGGTAACAACACCAGACACGGTATAGCCAGGTTGTCTGAACAATGAAAAATCACGTGGGCACAAAGACGCCGGGAAGCAAGCCGGTTGATTGCCAGCGGTAACGCTCACCCCAGGGATGGTTTGAGAGTCGTAGTGAAATGCCGAGGCCCGGAACGAATAGCTGTCGGCCCTAAGATTGTGACTGTAGAAACCAGCGGCATCAGCAGTGACGGTACGCGGCACCGAATCTGTTTCGGAGATAGCGGTAACTCTCGCGAAGGGCACGGCTTCAGCGCTAAGCCCACGAACCGTCCCACGAACCACGCCTACCTGCAGGGCTGGCG
>JBDSRR010000027.1:0-6749 GCA_039929185.1 Actinomycetota bacterium | reverse complement strand
CCAGATGCGACGAAAACGCAACCATTTCGCGATCGTCCTCGACGAATTCGGCTCGACCGCAGGCATCATCACTTTGGAAGACATCATCGAAGAAGTCCTCGGCGAGATCCACGATGAGTACGATGTGCGAGAACGCGACGTCAAGGAGGTCGAAGGCGGCTTCCGGGTTCCCGGAAGCATGCGACTCGATGACTTACTTGAGGCAACCGGCTGCGAACTGCCCGATGGCGACTACGAGACCGTCGCCGGTTTCATCCTAGAGAGACTGGGTCGCCTCGCCAGGCGCGGAGACGAAGTAACGATGGACGGCTACCGGATCAAGGTAGTCAACGTACGCAAGCGCCGCATCCTGTCAATAGACGTAACCCTCCCCTCCTAGCCGCCCGCCGTCCACTAGAACATTTCGGTACCTCCACGGTCCGTTTCGTTCTAGCGGCGGGGGCGGTGGGGGTGCGGCAGGCCGGGGGGTCAGTCGTAGCGGGAGGCTTGCAGGCTGAATAGTTCACAGTAGCGGCCCCCGCGGCGCATCAGTTCATCGTGGGTGCCCAGTTCTTCGATGATGCCGTCATTCAACACAACGATGAGATCGGCCATTCGTACCGTCGAGAACCTGTGGGAAACAAGGACGGCCACGGGCGGAGGGGCGCCGCCTGGCCTTGCCATCTCGGCGAATCGTTCGAACACTGCGTGCTCTGCGCGGGCGTCGAGGCTTGCCGTTGGCTCATCAAGGATCAACAAAGCCGGATCGGTTCGCATCGAACCGCGTGCGAGAGCGATGCGCTGCCATTCGCCTTCGGACAATTCGATCCCGCCTTCAAAGTCGCGACCCAGCTGGGTATCAACTCCATCGGGAAGACGATTGATCACCGACGTCGCATTGGCCTGACGAGCCGCAGCAGCGACCCTCGCACCGTCAAAATTGGCTTCGAGTTCACCGACTCCAACCGCCTCGCGCGCGGTCAATTGATACTTAACGAAATCCTGGAAACTGACTGCAGATCCCTGCCGCCACTTTTCTACGTCGATCTGCCTAAGATCGGTTCCGTCGACCTTGATACTTCCGGAGGTTGGATCGTAAAAGCGGCATAGCAATTTGACCAATGTTGACTTGCCAGCTCCGTTCTCGCCGACCAACGCGATAGTTGAACCAGCTGGGATAAACAGTGAAACTCCATTGAGTACTGCAGTTTCTGTCCCCGGGTAAGTGAAATGAACATCGTCGATGGTGATGCCTTGGGTGATCACTTTCGGCGGAGTTAATCCGGCCCCGTCAAGTTTCACGTCAGACTCGTAATCGAACAGCCACAGGTATCGTTCACCAACGAAAGATAGTTCAGCCGACCAAGCCACAAGCTGATCCGCCATTTCAACGCGCCCAATCGCCACGCGTGCCAATGCGACCCCCATGGCAAGTTCGCCGATAGTAGCCCTTCCGCGAAGCGCCAGCCATCCGAGGAGCGCAACAGAACCAGCAAGGGCAAGTCCATAGGCCAACCCACTCACAAGACCCACTCCCGAGCGACGCACTCTGTCGAGAAACAACTTGCGGATGTAGGCATCGGTCAGCTTCTTATGAGCACCGATCAGGTGTCCGGCCAGACCAAACAAGCGAACCTCTTTGGCTGCCTCGATGCCCGTAGTCAATTCGACGTAATGGGTGGCGAGTCGTTCTTCCGGGGCGGTCTTGTCGAATTCTTTGAAGTGCTTACGGTTTGAGCGATATTGGAAGTACCCAGTCGGCACTGAGATAAAGGGAAGAACGGCAAGCAAGGGATGGATGAAGCCAAGCAGCACGACCGAAACCGAAAGGCCGACGATGACGTAACCGATGAGGTTGAACATGTTGAGCATTTCACCGGGGATGCCGCTTCTTTCTTTGACGATCTTCATCTTGTCTGCGAATTCAGCCCGCTCAAGATGGTCGAGGCCCGGAAGCCCTGCCGAGATCTTTATGAGGCGGCGGTCAAGCTCCTGGCCGATGCGATCGGCAAGATCGAAATGAAGAAGACCGAAAACCCCACTCAAGCTATTTGAACCGGCGACTATGACCATGTAGATGACACCCATAGTGATAGCGGTGTCTTTTGCGCCTGCCTGAAGAGCGTCGATGACCAACTTGGTCATGAAACTCTGAGCGGCCCCCGCCACAGCGAGCAGCATGATCACAGCGAACAATCCCGCGGCACGATTGCGGGCAGAACTCCAAGCCAGCCCGATCATGGTTCCATAGACGCGTTTCATCCGGCGAAGGTGTTTCCTCATTCGAGTACCCCTGACTCTCGATAATGAGAAGCCTGGATCTCGTACAACTCTGAGTAACGTCCACGCGACTGCATCAGTTCATCGTGCGTGCCATCTTCGATGATGCGCCCGTCCTGCATGAAGACGATGCGCTCGGCCATACGAACAGTAGAAAAGCGATGGGACACAAGGATGGTGGTACGACCGCGGCTTAGATCAGCGAAGTGTTCATATAGTTCATGCTCAAGGCGGACATCCAAACTTGCAGTGGGTTCATCGAGGATAAGGACGTCGGAATCACGACCCAGGCTAGCCATCATGGCGCGCGCCAAGGCAACTCTTTGCCACTCGCCCCCGGAAAGATCGACCCCGTCATAATCGCGCGCTAAGACGGTTTGCCAACCGTCAGGCAGGCCATTGATCTTGTCGAGCACGCCGACGCGTCTCGCAGATTCAGTCAACAGAGCCTGGTCTGCACGCGCCTGCACTGCTCCGAATCCAACATTGTCCGCAGCCGAAAGGTTGTAGTGAACGAAGTCTTGGAAGATGACGGCCAAACGCGAGCGCAACTCGACCAAGTCGAATTCCCGGATATCAACGCCATCCAACAGGATCCGCCCTTCGGTGGGGTCGTAGAAGCGGCACATCAATTTGATAAGCGTTGTTTTTCCTGCACCATTCTCTCCGACCAACGCTATAGAACTTCCGGGAGGGATGGAAAGATTGAGATTGTCGAGGATCACCCGGTCGGCCCCTGCATAACGAAACGTGACGCCTTCAAAAACTATTCCAAGCGCCGCAAGTCCGTGCGCGCTTTTCGTTCCACTAATGTCGAGTCGAGGTTCGGTTTTGGCCAGGCTCATGAGTTGAAGCGCGTTCGGGAGCCAGTAGTTGTTACGTCGAATAGCAGCGGCCGATTGGAAGATGGCGATCAGAGAACTGGACGCCCCGATTATCCCCATCGTCGAAGCCGTGAAGGCGCCGATCTCAAAACGGCCGTCGACGGTTGCCAGCAAAGCGGACAGATAAACGCCTACGACCGATGCACTCGCTACGATGTAAAGAAGCAGGGAGACGGTGAGTGTCCGTCTTTGTTTCTTCCAAACCTCTTCTTTACCATTCAACCAGTGCTTGCCTTGACGCTCAGTGACCCAATCTCGCAGGCCCGAGATTCGCATCTCCTTGCCAGGCTCTTTCTTAAGACCAAGCCCCTTGTAGTAATTGGCCTTGCGAATCTCGGGAGAGTAGCGCCACTGCACGGCGCCAACGACAGTTGTGTAATGCCACGCAGCGATACCCGCGGGGATGGCCCCAACGGCAAGGACCACGGGAGCCCAACCCGCATACATCGCAGCCACCACCGCCATCGCAAAGAACTGGATTACTGCCTGGATCCCCCCCGTGAATTGCTGAACGCTTTGGGCCGGTGCCCATCCGATCCATTCGGTGACCGCCAGCTTGTCTCGAAATTCTGAGTCCTCGAAATAGGCCATGCCAGGAAGGTCTGAAATGCCCGTCATCACCGACCTTGAAAGGTGCGCATGAAAACGCCTTTGAAGACCAAAGGTGACGGCCTGTCGTATCGGGCCAATGACTTGACTGGCGATTATGGCTATGCCGAGAGTGATGATGGCGGTTTGAGCGCGGTGTCCTGGAGCGGAATCCAACCCGACGCCGAGCGCAGGGGTGATGTTAGTTATCAGTGCTCCAGTTTGAACGACCACGATCGCTGGGGCTATGCCCGAGACAAGCGCCAATAAGAGCATTGCCAAAGTGAACCAGGGCGACGATCGCGCGACCAGCCAAAGACCGCGAATGTTCGCTGCCAATTCCTCGCGCCAAGGGACTTGATACTTCGGATCGACTTCCAAAAGAACTACTAGTGTAGCGACAAGTCGAAAGTGGCAGAGCGCAGCCTTCGTTCGAGATGGTATTCCGCATAGCACCTCGCCAACCGATTCGCAGTTTCAACAACCCGCGGATCGGTCTCCATCCATGCTCCCTCGCCCATGAGGTCGCTCAGTAATTCGAGGATCCCGGTACCAACGTCCTCAGAGTCGCGGGCCTTGCATGTGGCACACACCGCACCACCTTGTCCGGGAGAAAACCATGCTGCCGGCCCGCCACATTCAGCGCATACGTCCAGTGAGGGGGCGAAGCCTGCGATCCCTGACAGGCGCAACAAGAAACCTGCCAATACCAATGCAGATCCGCCAGTGGCCAGCGCCTGCAAGGAGTCGACGAGCAGCCGATAAACCCGAGGGCTTACCTGGCGATCTTCAACCAACTTATCTACAGCTTCCAACATCACCTCACCTATGTAAAAGCGGTCGAGGTCTTCACGGATAGCCCGAAATGGTTCGATGACTTCGGTTTGAGTAATGGTGTCCAGACCCGACTTCCCCTTCCAAAGGACCAGCGACACGTGTGTGAATGGTTCCAGCCGTCCCCCGAAGCGGCTCTTGGTTTTGCGCACTCCCTTGGCTACCCCGCGGATCTTGCCGTGAGCGCGACCCAACATGGTCACTATTCGATCGGTTTCTCCCAAGCGCATGGTTCGAAGGACCACCGCTTCATCTTTGTAAAGACTCACTTTTAAACTATATGAGCCGAGAACACCGTTGCCAGGGCAATGTAGACCGCCAGCGATACAACATCCATGATCGACCCAAGAAGCGGCCCCGACGCAGTGGCCGGGTCGAGGCGCAGCCTTTGCAACACCACCGGAAGCACGGACCCCAATCCGGCCCCGAAAACCACGGTCAAACACACGGCTGGGGTAACAACGGCTGCAAGTTGCCAGCTCTTGTCGAGCAGTGCCAAGAAAGGAAACGTAAGCGCACCGGCGAGCAAGGCGAGGAGAACTCCGGCCTCCACCTCACGGCGGGCTTGCGACCAGGGATTCCAAGATTCTGTGCGTTCGCTTTCGAGTTGCACAAGCACCCTGGCGGCTGCCTGGACAGCGGTGTTTCCGCCCATGAATATCAGAAGAGGGATGTATGCGACTACGGCGATGAGAAGTTTCGGATCCAACGGACGTAGCAGCACGTAAGCGATGAACAATTCAATCAGGGTCGCAGCTCCAAGCCAAGGTAGGCGGCGCCGCAGAGCCGGCCATACCTTTGCCTTACCGGGAGTCTGGTCTTCGAGTGATCCTGCGAAGCGCAGGACATCCTCGCCAGCCTCTTCCTCCATGGTCTCTAGAACGTCATCGACGGTAACGATGCCAAGCATCCGTCCGAACTCATCCGTGATCGGACATGCAAGCAAGTTGTAGCGAGAAACGACATCGACGACATCCTCGACGTCTGCATCGGGTCGAACCGATTCGACGTCGGTCTCCATCAGGTCGCCGATGCGAGCATTGGGGGCCGCTGTTATCAAACGCCTTAGAGAAACCACTCCTTTGAGCTGCTCGCTTCCACCCAAGACGTAGACGTAATAGATAAGTTCAACGTCCTCGGAAACTTCTCGCATCTGCTGGATGACGTGCTCCACCGTGGATTCTTCGCCAACCGATAGGAAGTCCTGAGACATCCTTCGTCCGGCTGAATCTTCCGGATAGTCGAGGAGTTCGGACACATCAGTTGCTTCATCAAGTTCCATCCCCTGCAAGATCCGCTCACGCTGATCGCTATCGATCTCTCGCAAGAAATCTGCCGCTTCATCGGGCGGCATGGCATCGAGGATGTCTGCCAATCGGGCCGATGGAAGTCGCTCTGCCAAGCCCGGGCGCGCTTCAGGGGAAATTTCCGCCAGAACGATGGCTGCACTCTCCACGTCCCACAGTCCAACGAGTACAGCCAGCGATTCGTCATCAAGCGACTCGAGTAAGTCTGCGGCGTCGGCAGGTCTCGCTGACGTTAGGACCTGCAAAGCCTTGCCGAAGTCAGCCGCCTCGATGAGTTCTTGAAACTCGTTCATTCCGCCAATCTTAAGGGACGCCGATGCGGAGGTTGCGGGGCTTGCCGTCGATGATGTCGAAGGTCACTCGCTGGCCGGTTCTAAAGAATCGAAACATACCTGTTTCCATCGCAATGGGATCGATGACCCATTCGGTCTCGCCGTCGTCACTGATGAGGATGCCCGACTTTTCATTGACGTCATATTCCTTAACAGATCCCTGTGGCATTTGATTTCCTTTCAGTACCCGAATCGTTCAAGCGCCCGCTGATCGCGCCTCCACTCCGACTCCACTTTGACTCTTAGGTCCAGATAGATCCTAGAACCGAGCAGTGCTTCCAATTCAACCCGAGCCTTTGTTCCGATGGACTTCAGCATCTTACCTCCCGACCCAATGAGGATGCCTTTCTGGGAATCTCTTTCAACAAAGATCGAAGCGAAGATGTCTATCAGATCCGAACCTTCCCGGGGGCCCATTTCTTCAACGACCACCGCAACTGACTGAGGCACCTCTTCTCGCGTTGCGGCGATGGCTTTTTCTCTGATCACTTCAGCAACGATGACGTTTTCGGGTTGATCGCTAACTTCATCGTTGGGATAAAACA
>JBDSRR010000026.1:0-1885 GCA_039929185.1 Actinomycetota bacterium | reverse complement strand
AAGAGCGTCAGGAGTACACCGTTGTTGGCGATACTGTGAATCTGGCTCAAAGGTTGCAGCAGTGGGCGGGGCCGGGCGAAACAGTGATGAGCGAGCAGACCCACGCCGGACTAACGAAGGCCATCGAGGCGATACAACTTGAACCAGCCACAGTGAAGGGTCGTCAAGCCCCAGTTGCGGCCTATCGCATCGAACGCCGCTAAGGTTCTAACCGCGCTCCGACAGAAACAGCAGCACGGCCTTTACGCGGCGATGCACGTCTTTTTCTTCGGACAGACTCAATTTCGAGAAGATCGAATTGATGTGCTTTTCTACGGCTCGCTCAGTCAGGACGAGTGCCCCTGCGATGCCAGCGTTGTTCTTTCCCTGGGCCATTTCGCCGAGAATCTCTTTTTCACGTTGAGTCAAGCGAGTGATAGGCGACTCTGCCGCCCTTGATCGGGCGGCGACCAAGGCTTCGACGACCTTGGGGTCGATGAACGAACCGCCCCCCGCAACCGCGGTGATGGCGGAAAGCAATTGTCCCGATTCAGAGACTCTTTCCTTTAGCAGGTAGGCGCGGCCTTCGGTTCCTTGCTCCAGGAGCGCAAGCGCATAGGCGGGTTCATCGTATTGAGATAAAACCACCACTCCGGTTTCAGGCGATGTCTTGCGAAGCTCTTCGGCCACGCGGATGCCCTCATTGGTGCCGGTGGGTGGCATCCGTATGTCCGTAAGGACGACATCGGGTTTGTGTAATGCGATCGATTCGACCAAAGAATCGTAGTCGCCGCACACGTCGACTAGATCGAGTTCGGGCTCCGCTTCGATCAGAGTCTTGATCCCTTCTCGAACCAGATAATTGTCCTCGGCGAGGATCATCCTTATGGGCATCGAATGAGGATATACGCGAGGGGTGCCAGCACCACTTCAATGAAGCCTGATGGGGCGAGAGTCGGGGAGGGCAGGCCCCCTTTCCGCTGAGCACCTGTGCAAGGAGAATATAGCCATGAAACTCAAGATCTTGTCCCGGCTCCCATGGCTGCTGTGGGTAGCGTTCTTCATCGTTTTAGGCACTGGGCTATATCTGACTTCCTTGAACCCCGACTTTGAGTTGATATCTCTGTTGACTCCGTTGGTATTGATGGGCTACCCCACGGTCGGTGCGCTCATCGCGTCAAGACAACCTCAGAATGCGATCGGATGGATCTTCCTTACATTCGGGCTCGGCCCCGCGATCTATATCTTTTCTCGGGGTTATGCAACTTATGCACTGGTTACCTCGCCGGGCGCGCTACCTGGCGCGAGGTGGTTTGCCTGGCTGCAAGCTTGGATCACTCTTCCCACTTTCGCCTTGGGCCTGACCTTTCTGCTGCTGCTGTATCCAAACGGCAGATTGCTAACCTTTCGTTGGCGATCGTTTGCCCGGCTGGCTGCACTTGCGGTGGGCATGTTGGTATTTCTAAGTGCGTTTCAGCCCGGTCCTCTTGAGGGGTTTGAGGGAGTTACGAATCCAGTTGGCCTAAGAGTATTGGACCGACTGGGAAGCGTTCCATGGCTCCTTTTCCCGCTCCTTCTTGTTTGCGGTCTGGTGTCGGTGACGTCTTTGGTCATCAGGTTCCGACGATCACGAGGGGATGAACGCCTGCAACTCAAGTGGTTCACCTATTTGGTCGTCATGATGTTTTTGATCGCGCCTATCGGCAGCATAGGTCTGACGTTTGGTGTCGGTTGGAACATCTTGCCGCTCGTTACTGCTTTCATGTTGGCCGCGCTCCCTGCTGCCGTCGGCCTTGCTATTTTGAAGCACCGCCTGTATGACGTCGATCTCGTTATCAACAAGACGATCCTGTACGGCTTGCTTGGATCGTTGATCGCTCTGGTGTATACAGGGATCGTAGTTGGA
>JBDSRR010000025.1:0-3144 GCA_039929185.1 Actinomycetota bacterium | reverse complement strand
TAGGGTCACTGTTTCAAACGACTTCTGAACAGATCGAACGCGTGATCAAGACGAACTTGTTGGGGCCTATGTGGTGCACGCGTGAAATCTTGGGACTCATCGACAACGCCCCGCGCAGCGGTCGCACGCCGACGGTCGTGAACGTGGCATCGATGACGGGGCGCCTTGGCCTTCTTGGAGCGTCTGATTATGCGGCTTCAAGGTTCGGCTTGGTTGGCTTCACCGAGGCTTCATGGAAGGAACTGACCAAACGAGGGATAAGAACCATGATGGTGAACTCCGGATGGATATGGCCGGGACGCTCTGGGGCTGAACGCATCGGGGGGAAACGGTTTACATCATGGATGATTATGGATCCCGCCCGAGTTGCCAAAGCCATGGTCCGTGGCATCGAACGTGGTGGGTTCGAGGTACGCGTGCAGTGGTGGTGGCATCTGGCTTATCGCGCCGCAGTTCTTATGGGACCGCTTCAGCGAGTGGTTGCAAAGTTAAAGATCAAGTCTTGAATGAGCGCGCGATGGCCCTTGCCTCGTCAGGGCCGACTGCGTATCGCGGCCCCAGCAGGTAGCGGGCATCGACGCCATCTGGCACTTTGCCAACGGGGCGAAGGTTAAAGGACCATCCTTGCTCAGTTACCTCAAGGATGCCGTGTCCGAAAGGCCATTCCTTAGGACAAGGGACTTCGATCACAACAACTCCGTCTAGTTCGTACACCGCCGATCGATGCGTGTGTCCGCAGAAGATGGCAGCGGCTTCGACCCTTGAAGCGAGGTTGGACAATGCGCCGGTTGATATCTCGTCAAGAGCGAACCGCAACGGTGGGAATGCTAAGAAAGGGTGAGGTGGATGGTGAAGAAATATGAACGTTGGACCATCGGGTTGTATTCGCGACATCCACTCGATCGATTCCTGGGAAAAGGTTCCACTGGTAACTGTTTCTGGGGGCTGATCGGTGAAGCCTCCCGAGATTATGTCGAATGGTGGAAATGGCGAGATAGAGGGATCGGACGAATCAAGCACTATCGCTCGAACCCCGTTAACGAAATATTCTCCGAATGGTTTGATGCCGAACGCCTTTTGGAATCTGGCATGACCGGTTTCGCCATCACCATCTCGTCGCCACATGTCGTGATTGCCGAGCGTTGGCGCGCAGGCATGGTTGAGCCCTTTGAGGACGGTTGACACTTGGTCGAAGAACTCCGCTCTACCGTTTTGCGTTAAGTCGCCGATGACTATCGATAGTTGAACATCATCGGCGTTCATCGCGGCCACCACGGCTTCAGCGAAAGTGTCTGCTCCCGGTGATCCCATGTGTAGGTCGCCGATGATTCCTATCTTGGCGATCAAGGTACCCTCGGATCTTGCAATCGCTGACGCACTAGGGAATGGGGGAGGGGCGATCGGCTGAAACGCACCTGAGGTAAGAACCCTCAATGCCTCGTCTGCGTCCGGGGCCAGCAGTTGCACTAGGCGGGCGTGTTCATCGGGTTCTAGGATCGATTCGAGGTGAGCGTTAACGAAGGCGCCGATCCTTTGCAAGAAGAACCACCCGACCGGACCGGTTTCATCGGATGAACCGGCAACATCCGCGAGCCACTCAGCGTGTGCGCTAGCGTATCGAGGCACGATTGCCATCCCCGAGGAAGCGCAACGCGAGGCAAGAAGCCGAGCTCTAGCGCCCGCCCTCGCAGCGGCTTGACCGTCGCCGCGCTGGTTCAAGACAAGGCCGCGCGCGGCCTCGATGATCCAGCAACTCAGCAGATGTTGCTTAACGTCGAACATGAGCGAGCACGTTAGCCGGTTATCATGGCCGCTGCACATGGCTAACGAACGCACCCGCGCTGGATGGGACACGTACTTCTTGGATCTTGCTCGACAGGCAGCAAGCCGTTCGACGTGCTCTCAAGCCCAGCATGGAGCGTTGATCGTGTCGAAGCGTCGAATCAGATCGACCGGATATAACGGGACTCCTTCTGGCTATGGGCATTGCGATGCAGGTGCTTGTCCCCGGGGCAAAAAGGGCGATGTTTCCAAGCCCTGCTGGGGGCTTCATGCCGAAACCAATGCGATCTTGTATGCAGGGCCAGATGACCGCGAAGGGGCAACCCTTTATATAACTGCCCCCCCATGTTTGGACTGCGCGAAATTGATCGCTAACTCAGGTTTGCGTGAAGTGGTGGCGACTGAAGGCGAGTCGCCTGACCTCGACATCGTTCGGAAATTCCTTTTGGATTGCAATGTCAGATTCAGAATGCTCACCGCTGACGGAGTTTCCGTGTCGAAAAAAACTCGCTGATTGCCTGACCGTCGGGTCAGTATGTGTGCAACTTCCAAAAAGTTCTGCTGAAACCCTTTCATTGCATGCCGCGTCCTACTTAGTATCAAGATGCGAAGCAAGGAGGATGAGGGATGTTGTTGTTCAGTTGTAAGGATTGTGGTCATAGGATCGTCACGTTCGAGAAACAGGCCGAAGCAACATGCGAGCGCTGTGGGGCCAACGCCGAACCCGAGGCTGGCTTGACGATAACCATCCGATTGGGGATGGAAGAATTCCCTGAGCTTAGGCAGGAGTCTCAATCAAAACGCGAAGATTTGGTTTCCCTGCTTTAGCGCCGTTGGAACACTTCAGTATCTCCACGGCTCGTTCTGTTCCGGCGGCCGCTGGTCGGCTTAATGGATCCGTTACCCAAGTGGGGGCCCTGCGGGCTTTTGGCGCCTCAATTTCTAGGTACATTTGGAGCGATTTCATGTGCTTAGAATAGAACATATGTTCGATTAGGGCAAACAGAGTGGGTTAATGTCCCCATTCGATCGCGGTTACGGGTATGCCTCCAGCATCGCGCTTGGCCTTTTCGCTAACGCCTGCAAGCGCGGATACGGCGGTGTAGCGAAGCGAGTCTGGTTCGAGCTGCAATGTTGCTGCGTCAGAGTCGTCGAGCTGTTCGATCAAGGTTTTTGACGCAAGCGTCTGACCACGGCTTGCCGCTTCCTCGAGACGCGCACACTGGTTCACTTCGTCGCCGAAAGCGCTAACTCCCAACCGTCCATCTGTGACCAACTGTCCCATGTAAAGGCTGGGCCCCCAATGTACGCCGATACGCATGGGGCAACCGGCACCGAAAAGCGCGTCGAGTTCAGTTCCCG
>JBDSRR010000024.1:0-3016 GCA_039929185.1 Actinomycetota bacterium | reverse complement strand
AAAGAAACAGGTTCCTGCGACACCTTCATGATCTCGCGCACTTTCGCTGGGCTCATCTCCATCTCTTTTGCGATCTCTTCTGCCATGGGTTCGCGATTTAAATCCTGCAGCAGCTGCCGTTGGATGCGAAGCAGCTTGTTGATCGTTTCGACCATGTGAACAGGTATTCGGATGGTTCTTGCCTGGTCGGCTATCGCGCGGGTGATGGCCTGGCGGATCCACCAAGTGGCATACGTGGAGAATTTATATCCCTTGGTGTAATCGAACTTCTCGACCGCCCGGATAAGGCCAAGGTTGCCCTCCTGGATAAGGTCGAGGAACATCATTCCTCTGCCTACGTACCTCTTGGCTATGGAAACAACAAGCCGCAGGTTGGCCTCGACGACCTTACGTTTGGCAGCCTGGCCATCGAGGTCGATACGTTTGCAGATCTCACGGGCCTTATCGGGAGTCAGGCGACCTTCGTCAACATCAAGGTGTGAGCGACGCGCAAGCGACTCGATGCGGACGAGGTCGAATCGTCCTTCGTCGTTCAACATCTCCTCGGCCCAAAGTCCAGCCTCGATACGCATGGCTAGGTCGACCTCTTGCTCTGCAGTTAATAGTGCGACCTTGCCTATCTCTTTCAAATACATGCGAACAGGGTCGTTGGTGGGCGCCTTCGATAACAGTTCGGCCTCACGACGAAAATCGGTTTCGTCCTCAGCCGCAGAACCGGGCTCTTGATCGACAACCTGGATGCTCTCCTCCGCGATCAATGTGTAGATGCCATCGACTTGCTCGGCCGACAAGTCGAGACTGCCCAGCGAGTCGGCAATTTCGTCAGCGGTCAGCCAACCTTTTTCTTTGCCTCTAGTTATAAGTTCTTTTACTTCATCGATAGATGGGTCTTTAGCCACAAGCACCTCTCATCGGTCATCAAATCGTCTGCGAAGTTCATCGAGACGCATCAATTCGGCAAATGTTTCATCGAAACTTGCTACATCGACCTTTGGGTCGAGCGAGTCGAGTTTAGCCCGCAAACTGTCTATCTGTCGTCTGAGGCGAAACTCCTCCAAACGCAGGAAAACTTCTTCGTGATCCTGGGTGGCAACAGGGGTCAAGGCTATGCGCGACGACCCCTCCGGAACCGATCCTTCACGCATCGAACGATAAAGGGCTTGATGCTCTGGCTGGGTGAAATGGTCGTCGGTCAACCACTCCGCCGTTTCCGAAAGAAGGGACGGCGAATCCATCAGGATCGTCAGAGCCTCACGTTCAACCTTCACATATCCGGGCTGTCGCGAGGCTGCTGGGCGGTCTACAGAACGCGGGGCCCTGGCGTCAGCGGCATCTTGTTGAACCTGACGGTGGTCAACACCTATACGCTGCGCCACCCATGCAGCATGGTCGCCCTTGGCGATAGGACGCGGCTCGAGTTCGAGCATGGCTACCGCAGCCTTAACGGCTTGCGCCTTTCCTTCGGCTGTATCAAGACTGTGTCGATCGATCTCGCGCTCCAAAACGAAGCGCATCAGTGGTCTTGCCTGGTCCAGAACCGCTCGAACAGCATCCGCTCCCTCCATCAGTGCTATATCGGCAGGATCCCTACCGGCTGGAAGGGGGGCCACGAGAACTTCAAGACCAACTTTGGCGTGGATGCCGAACCCGCGTTCACTAGCCATGGCTCCCGCCGCATCTGAGTCAAACGCCAATATGACGCGCTCGCAGAACCGCTTGATGAGCGCGAAATGTTCCTCGCCAAGAGCAGTACCGCAGGTAGCAACGGCATTGACAACCCCGACCTTTGCTAATCCGATCACGTCGGTATAGCCCTCGGTCACTATTGCGACGCCGTCGCGCACCATCGATTCACGGGCGCGGTCAAGGCCGAACAGGATCTTGGACTTGTGATAGATATCGGTCTCAGGCGAATTCAGATACTTGGGCTGATCATCGCCCAGAGTGCGGGCACCGAAACCGATCACGTGCCCAGACAGGTCATTGACCGGGAAGACCAATCGACCTCGGAAACGGTCGCGATGCTGACCGGACTCGGTAATGAGCGCCAAGCCCGCGTCTACTATCTGTTTGCTCGACAATTTCTGAGTCAACAGATGGCGGTAAAGAACATCTCCGCCGCGCGGGGCGAATCCAAGCCCCCAAGCCGTCGCATCATCTGCACTAAACCCTCGCTCTTCGAGATATTTGCGGGCCACCTCGGCCTCCGCGGACGTTGTCAGCAGTTCACTGAAGTAGGCGGCTGCTTGCGCTGTCGCTTCCAACAAACCAAAGCGGGCGCCACTCGTATTTCCGCCCTCGTATCGAAGCGTCATTCCGATGCGGTCGGCAAGACGTTCTGCTGATTCAGCGAAACCTAGGCCCTCGGTATCGCGCAGAAAACTGAAAACGTCCCCCCCCTTGCCACATCCGAAACAATGGAACAGCTGCTTGGCTGGATCAACGGTGAATGACGAGGTCTTTTCTTGGTGAAAGCAGCAGAGACCCTTGAAGACTCGGCCCGCTTTCTTGAGTTTCATGTGAGCCGAGATGACCTCGACGATATCGGTCCGATCGCGAAGTTCTTCGATGTCTTCAGTCAGTATCCGGCCTTGCATTAGTTGCGGCTAACCCTTCCCGATCAGTCGATCGTATTCACGCTGTGCAAAACGATCGGTCATCCCCGCGACATAGTCGATGAGCCTTGTTTCAGCATCACCTTGGCCCGGAATCTCGTCCGGATTCGCAGCGAAGTGGTCGATCAAGGCTCTAAGCAACGCGCGAGTGCGATCATGTTCTGGCTTCATCTCGGGGCGCTCGTAAACATTGTCGAACATGAAGGACCTTGTTTCCAGCAGGACCTCGAAGACCTCTTTGCCCATCTCGACGGCATCCGCCGACAGGCTGGTTTCGACCAGCGAGCCGACCATGGCATCGATCCTCGATGATGACGTTTCGCCAAGAACCTTGTTCGTCCTTGACGGCAGATCGGAAACGGTAAGTATCCCCGCCCTTATCGCGTCATCGATGTCGTGAC
>JBDSRR010000023.1:0-8879 GCA_039929185.1 Actinomycetota bacterium | reverse complement strand
CGATGGCCATGGCATCGGATATCCATTCCGCCTGTGACCTAGCAAGGCCGTTCAGGGCCGTTGCCAGTTCCGTTCGGTGGTTGGATCTGTTCAGGGCCTCGATGAGTCGAACCGAGGAGATGCCCGCTGTGTCCATTTGCTGAAGAACCACAGGAACGTGGCGGCTTGCTGGACCAATATCTCGCAGCGTCTTCAGTCTGTCTGCAAAGATCTCGTTAAGCCGTTCTGAACGGCCTTGCGGCGAGGCGGTCATTGCAAGGCGAAAAGCCTCGACCTTCAACTTGACCGCATAAAGCGCATCGTCGGGTCCAGTTTTGGCCGCAGCCGTCACTGTAGCCCCGCTCACTAGGAGCAAAGTGCAGGCAGTTAGGGAAGCCAGACGAATCCTGCGGCTGACCCTGGTTCTAGTAGCGGACTTGACCGTGGTCTTGCTGTCAGTACTAGCCGGAGGGCTAGCCGGTGGGTCGTCGAAATTCTCGACCATCCGGTCGAAAGTTTCCGACCATTCTTGGTCTTGCCTAACTTGGTCTTGTCCAACTTGGTCTTGTCCGAGCTCGATCGCCTCGGCGATACGTTCTTCGATCCGACCTAGAGCGAATCCCGATGGTCCCAACTTGTTTGGCCCCTTGTTTGACCCTTTGTTTGAACGAAGGGTACCCAGTGCATCGACGAGGTCTGGAAGTTGAAGTTCTTTACCGTGTGCCCCCATTTGGTGTTTACCTCACTTCAGACTGTTGGGCTTTCATGACCTTTAACAATTGCTTCAGCGCTCGGAATTGAAGGACCCTTATAGCGCCTTCGGTTTTGCCCATTGCGTCGGCTGTCTCGGATGATGAAAGTCCCTGCAGGAAACGTAGATAAAGCACTTCTTGGTGATCTGGTCGCAGCTTGTTGAGGGCCCCATGAAGTTCCTCTCGGTCCAGTCTGTCAAGAACTTCCAGGTCGCTTCCTGGGACAGTAATGGTGTCAGCGGCGCCATCGGCGATACCCACGACCTCTAAACGGTTGCCGGAGGACTTCACGTGGTCGAGCAGGATGTTGCGAGCGATTCGCATCAACCAGGCGGAGAAGTCGATGCCTCGGTATTCGTACGTATGTATCTTACGAAGAGCACGCAGGAATACCTCAGCGGTCAAGTCTTCGACCATGGCAGTGTCACGCAAGCGATAGGACAGATATTTATAGACCGAAGTCACGTGTAGGCGGTAAAGTTTGCCGAAGGCCGCTTGATCACCCTGTTTGGCTTGGGCAATCAGCTCCTGGACCTCGAAGTCCATGGTCACAGTGGTGTCACGTGAAGTGCCAACCTCGCTGGCGACGGTCACGCTCGCATTTGATCCACCCATCTGTGCTTGACTCCCCCCTTTAGTGCGAGCGCTTGGACACATTCCAAGGATTCGACACCGGGTCCCTTTAGTCCAAGAAACGAAGCAGAAGGCTTCGCGTTACGGGCTGAAGATAAAAACTTTCTCGATCGGCACCACAGGATAGTCGGAATCGCCCGCTAGCGCGTGATCGTGTCTATTTAACGATGCTCTTTACGAAACGTTACAAACTTTTATTCAAACACGCACAAAGCATCATTTCGTCCCGTTTTGAGGTGCTAGTTTCGAGGAGTGTGTCTACGCCTTTTGGCTAATTAATTTCCTAATCAGCTGTAACTCATTTGGGGGTGGCGTCGTTATCCCCGATGTAATCAAGTATCAGGGAAAAGGGCCGCAAGGCCCGGACTGGGGGGAACACGATGAAAGTACTGCTTGCGTATCCCAACAAACTGGTTGGGGACGGAATGAACTGTTTGCTGTCTTCGGCCGTTGGGGTCGAATCGATCACTGTTTGCTACGACGCCGAAGGGGCGATAGTACAGGCTGAGACTTACGAGCCCGACGTGATCGCAATATCGTCTGCTTTGTTTGCGGAAGATAAGGATAGTTATTTCCGCCAGCTGCGCCAGGCTTGTCCCGGGGCCAACATCTTGGTGATCTCACCTTCGCCATCGCGTGCCGAGTTCCTGTGGACGATGGAATCCGGGGTTTCGGGATACATATCGCTCGATCTAACTGGAACGCAATTCGTCGAAGCCGTAACAAAGGTTGCAGCGGGAGAGGTTGTTCTTTCGGGAGTCGACCACAAAGCCACGATCGAAGAAGCCGATCCTGAGCGGGACCAACAGGCACGACGCCTATCGAACCTAACTCCACGGGAGAAGGAGATATTGGCTCTGCTTAGTCATGGATTCTCTAACCGGCAGATCGCGGAAGACCTGTTCGTCAGCGAGCACACCGTCCGCACTCATGTGCAAAACCTTCGCAGCAAGCTCAATGTTCGCTCGAAGTTTCAGGCGGCCATGTTGCTCATGCAAGCTACTACTGTGCCTGGCACTCCAGTCAGTAACGGGATGCGACTCTAAAAACTGCGGTAATCCAGATGTTGTACTGCTAAAGGGGAAGTAACGAAGTAACAGGGGGGGTACTGGTGGACGATCTGAAAGGCATATGGAGAAGGGGGGGCAGGACGCGTACTTGCGGCCTGGTCATCTCCATATGCCTATTGTTCACGGCATTGCCGGCGTTGATCCGCGATGCCGAAGCTGAAACCCCTCTGGCAACGGTGAGCGTCAGCTCGGGGTCGCCAACTGGCGTGAAGATCGACCTGCCACCGATCCCGGGAAGTGACCCTGCGGCGTACTACACGTATTACAAGTTCGAAGTTAACGGAACCTTCATCTACGATTCCGTTAGCATCGCCAACATCGCCGATGCGGAGTGCACGAAGTTTGGCTCGCCAGCTGGCAGTATCGACCCAACCTGGGCCGAAGACCGATGGGGAGCCAAAACACAAGATCCCACCGACGACCTGTACGACCTTTACGTCGAAGGCAAACCAGTGGATTGGCAACCTTCGGGAGGTGAGGCCAATTGTGCGACCGAAGACAATGTCTACGAAAAGACATTTACTGCCTCTGATTTTGTGGCCGATTTCACCGGCCGTAAAAAAGCCTCTTTTCGCGTTTATGACGAAAATTACGCTAATAACGCAGACCTCTCGGGAGGTCTGGTCGTTCGCATCTTTCGGGGAGCGGAACCAGGGCAGGGGCCCGATGACCGATTCATCGAAACTGTTACGGTCAACACTCGGGAGCGGGCAGGTGCCTCGACGATCTCTGGTTTGGTGGCTGGCGAGGCGTACCGTCTCGTGGTTCGAGGCTCCTACAGTTACAGCTTCACTAATGACGGCTGGTTCGCCGATGCCGAATGTTCAGTAACTGGACGCAGCGATCCGCAAGTTGTTTACGATCCCGTGTGGAAGGCTCAAAGAACCTTCGTGGCCGGCGACTCAAGAGATTTTCTAGACTTGTTGGTGAATGGTAGTGAAGTGAGTTGGACTCCTCTCATCGAAACAACTCCAGGTTGTAACGAACGCGACCACAGCTACAAGTATGGTTTCCAACCACTGACCAGCAACCGCGTCAACTTCACTGTGCAATCTCCTAATCACGCGTACAACGCTGGGTTGATCTACGTTGACGTTTATCTGACCCGGTCTCAAAACAGTCCTCCGCCCAACCCGACCGGGATAGTAGACGCTGGGGTGGCCGAGGAGAACCGACAACCCTCAACGGCCAATCCATTGCTCACCTTTACTGTTGCCGCTACTAGTCGGACTCCTAAGGAGATCTCCCTACCAGGTCAGATACAACCGAATGGGTCTGTCAAGTACTACACGAACTACAGGTTTGAAGTAAGCGGCAAGTACATTTGGGACTTCAACGATCCCGGCAATGTTGCTGATGCTGAGTGTTCGAGGTTCGCGCGTGGAAGAGCTGGCACGACGAGTGCTGCCGTTCCCGACCCAACATGGCAGCAGAACAGGTATGGAGTAACGAAGTTTGCCGAAGGGGGAGGACAACAGAAGGACGTCACTCAAGATCCATTGGATCTTTACGTCAATGGAAAAGATGTTGAGTGGACGCCCTTGGTAACTGACGGCAAGGGGTGCAACAGCGACAACAACACCTATGACTACATCATGCCTTTAAGCACTTCACGAAAGGTGCAGTTCAGCGTTTACGAACCCATCAGCAATCAAGCTCGGGTGGCCGACACTCGCAACATCTCCGACGCCGATAGAACTAACGACTACAGCTTTACGGTAAGAGTGTTCGCAGCTCCCGAGGCTCGCTCTAATGGTGATGAGCACGTTTTCCTCGAGACGATCAAAGTTGAGACAACGAAGGCGGCCGGTGCCTCTTCGGTGCGCGCCCTGGTTGCTGGACAGGATTACCGATTCGTGGTCTCAAACTTCTATACCTACGAGTACCGTCTACCCGCTCAGAATCTGGCAGATGCTGAATGTGCAATCACACCATCCGATCCAGTCTGGCAACCGCAGCGGACTTATCCTGGGGTTCCGGCACACGATGATCTTTACGGTCTATATCTGGATCAGGTAGATGTCGACTGGGTCCCTCTCTTCGATTCCGGCCTGGGTTGCAACACCACTTCCGATCACAGCTACCGCTTGAACCACACAGCCAAGCGCACGTCGACTGTGAACTTCGCGGTTAAAGCGAAGACCTACCACACCAACGCTGGATCGCTGTTCGTGGATGTTTACCTAGTTCGACCTACGCCGGCTTCAGAGCCACCTCCACTGCCCGTTGACGACTCTGCCAGGGCGAATCTGTTTTCGGAAAAAGAGCCATCGACGGAGACTCCCATGGAGGTAATCAAAGTTCTGGCCGCAAGCCAAAAAGGATCTGACAGCCTGAAGAATTATCGAGCTCTTCAGAACTATCGGATCGAAGTGAGCGGGATCTACGTCTATGACTACAGGTACACACTTGGCAATCGAGCAGATGCTGAATGTACGCAGTTCGCGTTGAATGGGCGGCGTGCCGCAAACGATGGTCGACTCGACTTCACCGTTAACGAGAGTTCATGGCAGTCCAAGAGGTACGTAGCCGATCAGCGGAGTCCTGGGCGCGATCCTTTCGACCTTGAAGTCGATGGCGCGCAGGTTGACTGGGCTCCACTAACTGCCGACTCGAATTTCCCGCAGTGCAATACGAAGGATCACACATACGAATACGTGTTCACTCCGATGTTTGATATTGATGCTTCGGTGAAACCGCTCAACTTCAAGGTGTTCGACGTGATGTACCAAAATGCTTTTGCTGCTGGAGAACTTACGGTCAAGGTGTTCCCGGCGGGTCTTGCTCGCAGCGGGCCAGATGATCTTGCGGTCGAGTCCTTGACGGTAGATGCCTCCAATCCTGAAGGGACTAAGACTCGACATCCGCTGGTTGCGGGCCAGAAATATCGTGTGGTTGCTGATGGAATCTACCTGTACGACCGCCGCCGTCAAGAGGCCAAAGCAGACCCAGAGTGCACGACAACCGACACCTATCCTTCTACGGACCCAGTATTCAAGGCGAAGCGAAACTGGGATGGCATATCAGCCACTGATGACGTGTTTGACTTGACGATAAATAACCATCAGTTTGAGTGGGGTCCGCTGTTTGACAGTGGAGGTGGATGTAACGCTCGTGACCACGCCTATGCGCTAGCGTTCGAACCGACAACCACGGACTTCGCTAGGTTTAGCGTGAGGCACACACTTCCGAGCGTTGCATCTGGAACTCTTAAGGTAACCATTTACCGAGTAGGGGCGTCCAGGGCAGTGTCAGATCTGCCAAAGCCAGAGTCCATACCAAGCGGTGAGTCGATCAAGGGCACCCCTTTGGCAATCACTACTGTTTCGGCCAGACCGGGTGCTTTCACCGATATCCTTCTTCCGGGTTTCACGACGCAGGCCGCCGAGACCCGTTACTACAGCTACTATCGCATCGAAGTTAACGGAACGTACATATATAACAAAGACATCCAGGGCAATGTTGGTGACGCGGAATGTACAACGGCGAACCTCAAGCCAACGTCGACACCAACTACCGTGCAGGATTCGACATGGCAGCCCAACCGGTATCCCCTTGGGGCGTTCCCGGTTGGCAATACCAACGCTTCCCAGGCCAATCCCTCTGGCGATGCTCTCGACCTATATGTTGATAACCGTCCTATCGAGTGGGTGCCGCGGACGGCCGATGCGGCTTCACCAAAGTGCAACAGCAGGGATCACGCTTATCAAACACTGCATCGCAATCCGTCTGGTCCGAATGCAACACGGCTTGTCAGGTTCCAGGTCTCAGACCCATTCAATGCGGGAACGAAGAATCTTGATAGCAACCTGACGTACAGTTTCACAGTCAAGATCTATCCGGGAGCGGAACCGGTCTCATCTACTAGCGACGTGTTGGTACAGTCGATCACTGTGGACCCCGCAAATGCTAAGGGTGCTTTCAGCGTTCCATTGGCCAAGGGCCAACGCTACCGGTTCGTAGTCGACGGGGTCTACGCTTGGGATAAGCGTGTCGCCGGCGATGTTGCTGACGCCGAATGCTCGTCGATGGACAGTGATCCTGCATACAGGGCCCGCCGATCATGGAACAACGGGGCTGTCGCCGAGGGCGTAGAGCTACTAGATCTGGTGATGAACGAACGCGAGATCGCATGGGTGCCGTTGTCCGACCCAACGGGTTCCGGGTGCAACACGGTCGATCACACCTATCGCCATTCGTACACTCCAGATCAGAACGAGTCAGTGACTTTTAGGGTCAAGCACCCATATCCATCCGTAGCCTCGGGAACTTTGAGGGTCCGGGTTTACCTCGCCTCAGCCTAAATACCGACGCAATTAGAACGGTATTTAATCGCGGTTTGTGTGAGGAGCCCGAGAGAACTCCTATCGGATTTATCAGTATTAGATTTATCCCCTAAATGGCGTAACGCTCTGGCTATGGCGGTCGTTATGACCACTAGAACCATAAGGGGGGAACATTATGAGTAAATCGAGCACCAGCTCAGGTCGGTTTTCCGATAGATCAATCGTCATCTTCAAGCTAGTGGCGTCCGTAGCCATCTTCGCCGGTGGCTCAGCCCTAGCGTTTGGCGCGCTCGCGCAAAAGCAAGCCGACGACCAGGGCCCAAAGTGGATCTCCTGGGAAGACCCAGAATCTTCCAGCGAGGAAGGCCCGTCAGAGTCTGGGTTTATCGGTGAAGGTTCGGTTGGCGACTTCCTGGCCGGACTCGGTCTTGGCGCCTCCAACGCAACCGCCCCCGAAACCCTTGCCGTAGCCGAGCCCACAAAGAAGGCTCGCACGTCCGCAACGGCCCCTATTAGGCTGGTCAGCCAGGCTCCTGTCGCTAGTCAGGTACCAAGTAATCAGGCACCAAGTCAGCCTGCCGAGCCGACCTCGGGGCCAAGCTCAAACCCGAACCCACAGCCGACTTCACAGCCGACTTCACAGCCGACTCCACAGCCGAGCCCGAGCCCGACTACCGAGGATCCCAATCTTTCAGCGGGCCCGGTCTTCTCGGCGGTTGAGACAGCCAAAAGCACCGTTGGAGCGTTCGTTGCCGGGATCCAGTATGTGGTCCTCAAAGCGCTGGGCTATGACCATGTGCCGGGAGCAACTGAAGTCATCAATTCGTTGCCTTCGTTGCCCTCTTTGAACGACGCACCGGGTGTACCCGGTGTACCCACACCCGGAACGCCGGATGTGTCTGGTCTGGTACCAGAAGATCTTCCTGAGGCACCGCAAGCACCAGGAGCACCGGCCGTCCCAGGAGCACCCGCAACACCGGGCCTTCCCCAAACGCCTGGGGGCCCCGACGGGCAAGCCTTGTTCGATCAGGCCAAAGCTCTAGTGGCAACAGTTGTTGATGCAGTGAAATCTGCCCTCATGACCATCTTCGGAGTCGATGCCGACAATCCGCCAACTCCCGCAGACTTGACGGGCGACGTGACGGACGCTATCGCAGATCCCTTGAAAAACGCTACTGACGCTGTGGCCAATGGATTGCTCGCAGCTGGCGAAGCGGCGGCAACGTTGTCTATGACTGCCGAAGAAGGTGCGGCAACGGCAGAGGAAACCGTTGCAACGACCACTGCACAAGCTCTGAGTGCTGGTGAACAGGCTCAGGCAGACGCAGCCGCAGCCGCTGCTCAAGCAGAGGCAGATGCGGCTATCGCAAGAGCCGAAGTCGAAAAGACGGCGGCAGATGCCGCAGCGGCTGCTCAGGAACAGGCTAAGAACCTGCCTCCTGCCTTGGTCGGGACAGTTGTAGTCAATGTCTCAAACAAGGACGGCAGTTCATTCCCAACGATCGAGGGACATGAGTACCTTCTGAAGGCAAGTGGAAAGTACTTCTACGGTGCCGGCGCCTACCAAGCCGACGCTCTGTGCGCACAGGTGCCAGGGACATGGCTGGAAGATGCTTTCCCTGCAAGCCCTGGTTTACTGAACCTCACGATAAATGGGGCGATCGTTCCCTGGGGCGGTACTTGCAGCGCCACCCACAAGTACGAGCAGCGTTTCACGGCCTCCACGGGACTTACGATGTTCGCAGTCAAGGATGACTCGTATGCGAACAACACCAATGACACGACTGACCTGTTGAAGGTCGAGATCTATGACCTGACGCCCGCAGGGGCGTCGGGGGCTGGTGTCGCAAACAACCCGGTGACCATGGTGTTGGCAGTGATGCTGCTGCTCGGTTCATTGGGCGAAGCGATCAACCTGCGGCGTGCACGTGGCCATGGCCCGGTTTTGACCACGGCGATCAAGTAACGGCGATCAAGTAACTAAACGGACTAACGAGAGGACAGGGTAAAGCGATGACCATCCGGGATTACCTCGGGATCTTGCGGCAGAGAGTTCTGCTTGCTGTGATCGTGGTCGGGCTGACAACCGCTAGTGCGGTGATCCTGTCCCTTCGTCAGCCTCCTGAATATACGGTCCAGTCTCGGTTGCAGGTTGTGCC
>JBDSRR010000022.1:0-8423 GCA_039929185.1 Actinomycetota bacterium | reverse complement strand
GAAGAGTGGCTCCTGACGGAGTGATCACGACGTACGCCGAGTCTCTGGAGGGCGAGATTTACATCGACGGTGCACGTGTCGCCACGGGCTCTTTTACTCCCAGCGCTATCGCTATTGATGGCCGTGGGAATAAATTCATCTCCGACGCGAAACGCAATCAGATACTTGTGGTCACGCCCGCGAACGCGATGGTCGTGCTGGCCGGTAATGGACAGCCTGGCTTCACTGACGGTTGGGGCACTTCCGCTTCATTTAGGTCACCAAGGGGCATCGCTTTAGATGGAAATGGGAGTGTCGTCGTTGCTGACATAGGGAATCACGCCATACGGATAGTGACGCTGGCGGGTTTTGTTTCAACCGTTGTCGGTGATGGGACTCCAGGGGGGAGTCCAGATGGGGCTTGGTTGTTCGGCGCCAGGCTTTCGGCTCCGGAGGACGTCGCGGTGGACGCGGCCGGTGGGATTTTGATTGCAGACACGGGTAACCATGGGGTCCGTAGAGTATTTCAGAATGTGATCACGCGACTCGCCGGTCCGCAGTTCTTCGCATCTCCTTACCCTTACTACCCTCCCTCCGGCGGATTCTCCGGCGATGGCGGGCCTGCGAAGTCAGCGTGGCTTCACTCTCCTCGTGGGGTATTTGTGGACTACACGGGCACCATTTATGTTTCCGATACGGGCAATCAACGCGTGAGGCGGATCGATTACCTTGGCAACATCTTAACGATCGCAGGAAACGGGACAGTGGGGCTTGCAGGCGACAACGGGCTAGCGGTGCAGGCAAGCCTCAAAGATCCGATGGGCCTTGCAGTAGACGATCGCGGAGACTTATTCATAGCGGACCTAGGGAACGGTCGCGTGCGAAGGGTGAGTCCGACCTCCTGAGGAGTTCCGGTCGACTTGGTCCACAGACTTACCTTCGATTCCAGTGCGGACCGCTTCGGTAGCCGCTACGTTAGGTAAGGGACCTGGCCTTCGCGAAACACTTTCTCTGGGTCACCGGATGCGAGTCCATTAGTCATTCCAGTCGCCCACTTCATGAACTCCTACCCGTAGGCCTCCTCTCGCACTCTGGCATCAGGTTTCTTCAATCCTGAAGCGTCGAGCAAGGGGCCGATGCTTTCTGCGATCCCCCTAGCCGCAATTGCTCGGCCCTTTGGAGACAGCGGTCGCCCCGAAGCGTTTACTTCGAGAAGTGCATCGAGTGTTGAAAATACGGGCCGCCATACAGGGAACAATCTTGGTAACGGGGTGAGACAACTGCGGACCTCATGCCGATCCAGTCGATAGCGGACCTGATTGCCGACCTGTTGCGAATCGAGTAAACCCCCTGATCGTAAAGACTCCAGGGCATCGGCTACGTTGGCGAAGTACAAAGAACTGAAGATGGCGATCGACGAGCCCAACCTCCGGGATCTGCGCGTTGCTTTCGGCAAGGTACCCGAGCGCTCCGACGAGACGATGACTTTCGCTGAGGCTATCGATCGAGCGATCGCCTTCCTGAGCGCCGGCTCACTCGGCCGAGATCGTGAACGTTGATCGAACGGTTTACTGCGAAACGAGTTTCGCTCTCATCTTCATCTCATCTTCTTTAGGAATAATGCGTCTTGTTCACATGAGAAAGGGAGTGCGATGAACATCGATGCGAAGAAGAGTCTGGCCGGAGCGCTTATCGTCCTAGTCCTCAACGGCGGCGCGTATTCGGGTGCTGCTCCTGGCCCCGAATCTACTGGCGCGGCAGGCACGACGGTTGAATGGCCGGTCACTAGGTGCGGCACCTACAGCGGTAAGGGCTGCGCCCTCACTGACAAACGCGTTGACGTGGAACGACCGAAGTTCTCTGATCCGACGAAGATCACGAATCCCTTCTTCCCGATCAGCACTCTTAGTTCGGTAGTGTTGCTGGGCAAAGTCGACGGCAAGCCCTTCAGGTCGGAAACGACACTCATCCCGGGAAAACACACAGTGACAGTGGACGGTACGGCTATCGAGGTTGTTATTTCCCAGTACACCGCTTACTTGGATGGGCGTATCGATGAAGTAGCGATCGACCGTTATGCGCAGGCCGACGACGGATCCGTCTGGTATCTCGGCGAGGACGTTTACGACTACCGAAACGGCACGATTGCAATCACGGAGGGCACTTGGCTCGCCGGGCGCGACGGTCCGCCGGCAATGATCATGCCCGCCAACCCCCAGGTCGGCAACGTATTTCGAGCCGAGAACGTCACCGGTGTCGTCTTTGAAGAAATCGCGGTGAAGGCGCTCAATAAAACCGTGAAAGGTCCACGGGGCCCGGTGGATGGCGCCGTAGTCATGCAGGAGTTGCACCTCGATGGCTCCACGTCTGACAAGGTGTTCGCGCCCGGGTACGGCGAATTCGATACAAGCTCGAATGGTGATGTCGAAGCGCTTGCGCTTGCGATCCCAACCGACGCGATCAGCGAAGGGTTGCCTTACCAGCTCAGGCTCTTGTCTACCAGTGCTTTTGGGATTCTCGAAAACGTTCGCCTCAAGGACTGGGAAGCGGCCACCCCTACTCTTGGGCGCGTTCAGAACCTTTGGAAGGAACTCCAGGCTAGGAACTATCCGCCGAGGGTAGTTGGCCAGATGAATGGCGAGATCAAGGCACTGAAGATCGCGGTTGCCAAAAAAAGTGTTGCCGGTGCATCACAAGCCGCAGTCGATGTTGCCCAGGCGGCGCTGGACCTTGAGTTGCTCTACCGCCGCAATGTTGAGGTCGATCGATTCCACCTGCACGCCCAGCAACTACGAGTGCACGCAGCGGCGAAAGATCTGGCTGGCGTAACGGGAGAGGTAGCGGTGCTTGAGTGGATCCGTGACCGCCTCACCGGCTCGGTTGACGATTTGCGACTGGCCCGTCTCGACGAAGACTTACGCGCTCTGCGGGCGGCGTCGAATGCCCGGAACCCCCAAGCTGCGGCCGATATCGCCGCCCGGGCCGCCTCCAAACTTCGTGGCTGACTGAAGAGCACGATCGCCGCGAACATTGAAACTTGATACTGGCTGCATTCGCCTTAGGGCTAGGAAACTAATCGTCTGACCGTGTCTCGCGGGCCCTGGGGGATAGGCTGGGTTCTAACTTCGCGACTGGCTGAAGTTCACCATCCAGCAGACACCGAACTTGTCTTTGAAGGATCCGAAGTAGTCACCCCAAGCCTGATCGGCTATTGGCATCTCAACGTCTCCCCCCTGGGAAAGTCCGTTGAACAACTTGTCGGCCTCTTCTTTGCTCGACGGATCGATCGAGATGTAAACGCTGTTGCCTTGCACGAATGTCTGCCCCAGCGATTCAAGGATGTCGCTCGCCATCAGAACAGTGCTGTCGCCGATCGGCAGGCTGATGTGAATCATCTTGGCCCCTTCTTCCTCAGGGATGGTCATGCCCTCCATCGGGAAATCCTTGAAACGCACGAATTGGGTGAACTCTCCGCCGAACACGGACTTATAGAACTCGAATGCTTCCTCGGCTTTACCATCGAAGTTGAGATATGTGTGCAGTTTTGTCATCCGTTACCTCCCTAGTCGTGGTTTACGATTCTTCATAAGCTCTTTGCAGCTCGGCTATGTTGAACTTCTTCATCTTCAGAAATGCTTCCGTGACGCGTGCCATCTGTTGTTTCGTGCCCTCATCCATCATCTTTTGCATCGTGGACGGAACGATCTGCCACGAAAGGGCGAACTTGTCTTTCAGCCATCCGCACTGCTCTGATCCGGGGACCGCCGACAGACCGTCCCAGTAATGATCGATCTCGTCTTGGGAGTCACAGTTCACCATCAGCGAGATCGCTTCGTTGAATCCGAAGTCGTGCATGCGGGCGCTGTCCATGGCCGCGAACATCTGGTCCCCAAGGGAGAACGCCGCGTACTTCACGGTTCCCTCTGTCTCGGGCCCTTCATCGGGGCCATAGCGAAGGATGCCCCCGACCTTGGAGTAGGGGAACAGCGAGGTGTAATGACCAATGGCTTCTTCAGTCTTGCCGCACACATCGCCGACGAACATCAGAGTTGGTGTGATGCGCTGGGCGATCTCGGTTTGGGTCGTTTGCATGATCTGCCAGGAAAGACCCCGCCTGTCTTCGGTCCATCCATAGCGTTGACTGAACGGGTAGGAGTCGAGTGGCATGTAGATCTTTCCGCCATCGGAGATCTTGTCCCAATAAGCATCGACCTCTTCTTTGGTTTCGCAGGCAACCGTGAACGACACCACTGGTGTGAACTTGAACAAGGGGCCCCCGCTAATCGCGTTGAACGGTTGGCCGAACAGTTCGAAGGAGACGATGTCGGTATCGCCGGACGGGGTGTCGTGGATGGTCGTTACGTTGTTAATCTTCGAGCCGGGGAAGGTCTGGGTGTAAAGTTCGGCCGCCTCGACGGCTTGAGTGTCGTACCAAAGGTGTGGCGTGATCTTGTTCAAATGCTATCGAGGTCTTCGCCACATGCGCCAGAAGGTTGGACCGCCATCGGGCCAGTTTAGTTCTTCGATGACCGAGAAACCGTACCTGCAGTAAAGGGCTTGGTTGCGCATGCATGTCGCCTCGAGATATGCGGGCACACCTTCGGTGTCGCAGCGCTCGAGCATGCTTGATAACAGAGCCGTGCCGTACCCCTTGCCTTGGCTGTCCGGATGGGTTGCGATGTAGGCAAGGTAGTAGTGCGGTTCATCGTGTTCTTTGTGTTTGGCTTCCATCATGCTGAGCATTCGCAGCGCCCTCGGAAGATGTCTCCCGCAGGTTCGCAACATCGCTGGAAAAAATGGCAGCGCAGCGGTGAGCGGGTCTCGCCATTTGTCCGGGGGAGCCCAAAGGGCAACTCCTGCCCGATCTCCGGTCATGTATACGTCGCCCTTTGGCAAGTAGGTCCTGCGAAGGAGCAACTCGAAATAGCGGGGACCGGATCGCTCGCGCTGAGCGTCGTTTGGGGCTGCCCAGCTTAGAGCAGGATCGTCTTGGAAAGCGCGCGCAAGCGTACGCGCGAGTTCGCCCACATCTCCGATGGACGGCTTGCTTACAACAATTTCCGTCTTCATGGCTCTCGGCGCACCGCTTCTGCAGCAAGCTCCGAGCGGCTGGAGACTCCCAATTTCGCAAAAACATGAGAAAGATGAACTTTCACCGTGCCTGCGGTGATGAACATGCGTTTTCCGATCTGAGGACTCGTAAGACCTTTCGCCACCAAGCGGATAACATCTAGCTCAGTGGGAGTGAGGCTGGCCCACCCACTGGAAGGCCTCTTGCGCTCGCCGCGGGCGCGTCTTGCGTATGAGATTGCCCCTTCAACCGTAAGGGCGGCTCCTTCGTTGAATGTTGCTTCGAACTCATCGTCGCCTATTGCCGTCCGAGCACGCTTGATGTCTGCGTCGTACCGATCGCGCTCGATGGGGTAGCGCACGAATCCGATAGCTGTTCTGAAGGCGTCGGCCGATCCCATCAAACGAGCCGCTTCATGTGAACTGTCCTGTCTGGTTGCCACTCCCGCGAGCCCTTCGAGGGCCAAGATGATCCCCGGAGTCTCGTCGGACTCCATCAAGAGCGAAAGCGCTTCTTGCTGAAGCGTCTCCGCGCTCTCGAGATCGTCAGCTAAACGCGCAAGTTGCGCTTCGGCCAGCAGCGCGCGGCTTAGTGAATAGGGGAGATTCGACTCGCGGGCCACTTGTTTTGATTCCTGCAGGTGACTCTTCGCAGACACCATATCTCCGCGCGCAACGGCCTGACCATGCATCGCAAGCAGAGTATCGGCGATGGCCCATTTGAAGTCCATTGCACTAAGCAGGACCAAAGACTCCTCGCTTACTGCTTGCGCTAGTTCGATGTTGCCCATTTGATACTCGAAGGTGCCGAGCCAAGACTGTGCAGTCGCTCGCATGAGGTCGTTGGATGTTTGACGAGACAGCTCGATACTTTCGTGGAATGAGGATCTCGCTTGCTCGTACTCTCCGCGCTGGGTCTGGATCCATCCGACGACGGATAGTGCTGTGGCTTTGAAGAAATCATCCTGCATCTCTTCCATGAGTGAGAGAGCTTCACCGGTGAACGTTATCGCCTCGTCGAATCGTCCCAAGAAGGCAGCCGTGTATCCGAGCCAAGTCAGACTTTCTCGGGTGTTCAAGTAGTCGCCCGTTCTTCGAGCGATAGTGTTGGCCGACTCGAGTTGCGTGCGCGCCTCGGCGAACTGACCCCCTAGCATCTTTATGAAACCGGATCCGATATGCGACTGCGCCAGATACCATTGATCTCCGGTCATATCGCTTAGCGAGATGGCTTCCTCGAATATCGGTGTAGCAGCGATCGGGTCGGAGACGATCCTCTCCCAACCGAGCCAGCACAGCGCTCGGGCGACTATCCTCTGGTCGTCTAGAGACCTGCCAAGAGCGAGCGCTTCGTCGCCAAAGCTTCGCGCGGCGTGAGTATCGAGCAACCAAATGGCGGCACCGGACGCTGAGACGAGAGCCTTCGCCCGCGAGAGCGGTTGGCCATCGGCTGACGCCAGCGCGGCCGTCGCCAAACGCACACCTTCGCTTAGGTGCCCGCGTACCAACCAGAAAAGAAACTGTGAACTGCACATGCGAAGGACGGCGTCGACCTGTTTGGAGGCAAGCCCCCACTCCGCCGCGGTGCGCAGATTGTCGTTCTCAGAGTCCAAGCGTTTGACCCATTCCCGAAGGCCCGCCCCCTCGAGCTCGGGCTCAGCGCGCTCGACAAGCGATAGATAGAACTGCAAATGGTTCGATCGCACTGATGCGCTCTCATTTGAATCGGTTAGTTGTTGGCGTGCGAAATGGCGAATCGTTTCCAGAAGGCGATAGCGCGCTGCACCTGTGACTTCTTCCATCTGTACTAGCGATCTGTCGACGAGTTGAGTGAGAAGATCGAGGATCCGGAACTTCTCGATGCCTTCTGCCTGACAGACAGTCTCAGCGGCGGAGAGCGTGAACCCTCCCGCGAAGACGGAGAGTCTGCGAAGCAAGGTCCGCTCGTCGTTGTCGAGGAGGTTGTGACTCCATTCAACTGAGGCTTCGAGAGTTCTCTGACGGGGTAGAGCCGTGCGCGCTCCACCAGTCAAGAGAAGAAATCTATCGACAAGACCTTCCGCGATCTGTTCTGTAGTGAGGACACGGGTTCGTGCCGCGGCCAATTCGATCGCAAGGGGTATTCCGTCGAGGCGATGGCAGATCTCAGCAACGAAAGGCGCGTTCTCATTTGTCACCTCGAAGTTGGGCCTGGCTTTGACAGCACGATCGATGAAAAGGCGAACGGCCTCGCATTGAGTCAGAACCTCGATGTTCGCCGCCTGCGTTTCTGAAGGCAGCGATAAAGAAGGCACCCGCCAAGTCGTCTCACCGGCGAGTCCAAGAGGTTCCCTGCTCGTTGCGAGCAGATCCACACCCGGACACGACTTGAGCATTGTTTCTGCCAAGGCATGACATGAGGAAATCAGGTGCTCACAATTGTCGAGCACGAGCAAGGCACGTTTCTCGCGGAGGTGATTCTCGATCGTGTCCGAAAGCTCTTGCATCGGGACCTCTCGAACCGACAGAGTCGCCGCAACGGCATTGTGCACCAATGTAGGGTCGGCTAGAGGTGCTAGATCAACCCACCACACTCCATCGGGGTAGGCATCGATCGTCTCCGCTGCCACTTGCAACGCGAGGCGCGTCTTCCCACATCCTCCAGATCCGGTAATGGTGAACAGTCTTGTAGATTCGAGAAGTTGTGTGATGTCTGCTATCTCGGCCTCACGGCCCACGAAACTGTCTAGTTGAACGGGAAGATTGTTGGACAGTTCGTCTAGAGACTTAATAGGTGGAAACTCCGACAGCAGTTTCGCGTGGCACGCTTGAAAGACACGTTCGGGTCGGGATAGATCTCGCAAACGCTTGAGGCCGAGGTTTTGCAACGAGATGCCGCTGGGAAGACTGTCGATCACGAGGTCGCTCGTCACTTGGGACAGGAGGATCTGTCCTCCGTGTCCAGTCGCCCGCAGACGAGCGCAGCGGATGATGGCTTGTCCGAAATAGTTGCCTTCGTCGCGAAGCTGCGCTTCGCCTGTGTGAATTCCGATCCGCAGTTTTATTTCCAGAGCCTCCGGCCAGTCCTCCTCCTGCAAGGCAAGTTGGATCGCGGTAGCGCATGCCAAGGCGTCGGATGCGCGAGTGAAGGCCGCTACCACGCTATCGCCTTCACCTTGTTCGACGGGCCTAACGCCATCGGCCAGGGCAACATTTTGATCGACGATCTCGTACATCCGCGCGATGACTCTCTTCATCGCTTCGCCATGTTGCTCCCATAGGCGAGTGGACCCTTCGAGGTCGGCGAGAAGGAAGGTCACAGTCCCTACTGGGAGCTGGAATGCTGCCTGCCCGTTCATCGCGGACAGTATCTCCCCATGTGGCGGCCCATGTGG
>JBDSRR010000021.1:0-15758 GCA_039929185.1 Actinomycetota bacterium | reverse complement strand
ATCCAACCCGAAAGATTCGCCAGCGAAGAATTCAAGCAGGCGCTGTCAGTGAAGTAAGAGCGTCGACTCGTGAATCAACGGCGGCGGGACGATCCAACCTTTCCGAGAAGGCGTATCGCCATGTCTACTAGCTTAAACATCGAAACGGTCGCGGAGGTGATCATCAGGAAGCCGCCGACGGCAAGAAGCATTAGGCCCTGACCGTCACCCAATCGTCTCCATCCGACCAGAAACATCACGCCCCCCGTCAGCACCACCGCCGCGACCACTACGACTCCGGCCACGATCTTGGCTGGGGGTGGCACTTCAACCCCAAGGCGTTTTCGCTCCATCAATAATCGGGCGGCAAGCAGGGCATATGCGCCGAATATGACTAAGACCAGATTTCCCCATCCGCCGATCAGGCCGATCGCTTTGATTCCTACGAGCGCGGCGAACAGTCCCAGTGGCAGGTAGATGAGCCAGAACCAGCGGGCAAAGAGGGCAGAAGGCTGACGGTCTTTCAGTACGCTGACACTACCCTTAGAGGGACACCTCTGCCAAACCCTTGAGCAGCCCCAGGTCGCGCCTGAAGACTCGGCGGATACCTGGCGCAAGAAGTCGCATCCCCAGTGCTCCGAACAGGCCCCAGGGTGGATCCAGTGTTTCGGTCCAGCGAATCACGGTTGTGTTATCTCCGTCTAAAGCCATGCGTCCTGTTCCAGTTACCCATCCCAGATGTTTGATCACCAGTAGTTTTTCAAACTCCCAACCGATAACTTGAACGGCGTCGGTCGTGTGGAATCCAGCGATGCGGATGGTTGCCACAGCCGTGACCCCGACACCCTCGCGATGGGCCGATGTGACCTTGAAACCCGATGCCTCCGTCATCCAGAGTCCAAGGTTTTCCCAATCGACCAACAGCGGCCATACGCGATGCCGTGGGGCGGCGATCTCGGTGGACATTTCGAAGATGATGGGGCGCACGCCTTCCATCATCGCCGTATACATTGTCTAAATGCCACTCGCCATCTACGAACACCTCGTCGTTGGAGCCCTGTCCTGCAATTGCTATGTGGTTGGTGACCCTGAAACCAAAGACGCCATCGTGATCGATCCTGGCGACGACATAGGCGTGATCCTTGAGGCGATAGACCGACATGGGCTCAAAGTGGCTGCAATCGTGGCAACTCATGCGCACTTCGATCATGTGCTTGCGGCCGAGGACCTGAGATTGGCCACTGGGGCACCGTTTTTCATTCACAAGGACGACCTAGATGTTTTGGGATGGCTCGGTCCCAGTCTTCAGATGTTCATGGGCATAACAGAACCCCCGCCGCCGCCTGTTGTCGACGTAGAGGTCACCGATGGAGATCAGGTCACTGCAGGGGGCTTAATCTTGACCGTACTGCATACTCCAGGCCATTCGCCTGGCAGTATCTCGCTGCTTGCGCAAGGCGAGGCATTGTTTTGCGGTGACACCCTGTTCGCGGGAAGCATCGGCCGTACTGACCTTCCTGGAGGAGACTATGAGGCCGAGATCGCATCGATCAAACAACGGCTGCTGCCATTGGGTGATCTGCCGGTATATCCAGGTCATGGACCTTCGACAACGCTTGACCGCGAACGCAGCATCAATCCGTTCTTGCACTGAACGCAGGACAGATGGGTTTATGAGGACACCACTCACATTGTCGTCCGGGACGTGGGCGCCAGTCTTCGCTAATGGTCGCACGCCTGATAGCGTCGGCCACCGCTTCGAGTTGGCGCTCAAGACCCAAAAGCATCTGTTCGGTCGGAACCAATGTCAGTACTTCGGGCCCGCGTGATCCCCCGCTGGACTGAAGGTGGATCAGTCGTAGCTGCTTGGGCAACCTGCCAAGATTTCGCCAGCACACCAGCGCGTAGAATTTAAGGCCGAAGAATGCTCCAAGGGAATAGTCGAGCGAGGGCGGTCTGCCGGTCTTGTAATCCGAGATGATCCAGTCACCGTCCTCATCGATCTCGACGCGGTCGACGATGCCGCGAAGCGCGAGCGTGTCGGAGGCGTGTTCGATCCACCACTCCAGTTCATGGGGACGAACTTTGGTTGGATCTTCGACATCGAAGTAATTGCGAAGTAAGACGATGCAGTCGAGCATCATCGCTTGTTCATCAACTTCGAAGCCTTCAAATTCGGCATCTGCTCGCAGAACCTTCCAAACGTCGTCCAGCAGTTCAGCGGCTTTGTCGAACGTTCGCTCCATTTCGCCCAGTTGAAGAAGCTGGTGAAGAACCTCATGGACCAATATTCCGCGCGCACTTGGCACGTCTTGAGGCTCGGGCAGTTTGTCGATGACGCGGTATTTGAATAATTGCGCGCATGACTTGAACAGCGTCGTGCGCGAAGGAGAAAGGCCTACTGGTTCGGTATCGATCCCATCAAAATAGCGACATCTGGCTGTGGTCGGGTGGCTTGCGAAGGCGCGATCGCTTTGGTGTGCTCGTGGCAACCGGAGCATCGGCTTCCCAAACGGCAGGTTCTGGCAGCAGTGCCAGCTGTCTTGGCGGCACCACTGTGACCGATAAAGTGGCTTGGTTTGGCCCGAATGACATCTGCGCTGGGTCGATCGTGGGGGCAAGAGAAACAGCATTTAGCAGGGGAGGTTGCCCACTCATCTCCATGCGGGTGGGCGCGACGCCGGGAAATGACGTTTGTTCTGGCCAGATGTCGCCTAGGTGTGCTTGATGCATGGGGAAGAGATATTAGTCCTCATGCGTGTCGAGGTGCGGATTTAGCGGGCGAGGGGGTCGGCTTTCTTTAAGATCGGGAAAGGATTCGTGGCTGGCCCCGACGGAATGTGCGTTTCAAAGTGCAGATGTGGGGGAGTTCCCCTTGCGTTTCCAGTGTTGCCGACATAGCCGACGATCTCACCTTTGGTTACTCGTTTTCCGTTACTCATTCCAGCAGCGAAGCTTGATAAATGCGCGTAGTAATAGCTCCAGTTGTCCCCTGGCGAGCGGATCCAAAGCTTGATGCCACCGAGGGTTGCTGTGCCCATGTTTTCGATGACTCCGTTGACGACCGCCACAACTGGAGTTCCTCCGAGGGCGAAGATGTCTGTTCCTTCGTGACGGTGGTAGTACTGCGTTCCCTCCATACGTGGGGCACCCCATGTATCCGTATAGGAATAGGGGGCTTTAACTGGGAACGCGAACCCTGATTTGCGCTTTTCCAACTCGGTTCGGACCGCTTCGAATTCCTTGCCCACTGCCTTCAAGGAGCGATCGATATCACGTTGTCGTCGAGACAGGTCCGTCAAGACGCGCTGCTCATCTTGTTTGCGGGCTTGGAGTTCCGACTTGAGTTTGGCGGCCTCTTGCTTAAGGCCTGCTACTCGATCAATGGCTTTGGCGTCTTGCAAAACAACAGACTTCATTAAAGTTAGAGCGGTTGTGAACTCGCGATAGGAATGGGCGGAGAGCAACACGCTTATCAATCCGAGGCGCTCCTGACGGTAGGTCGACGAAGCTCTTTGGTTTATCGAGCTTTGCGCTGCGTCAAGTTCTGTATTAAGTAGGGTTTCTCTGGATTCGGTTTGGACAACTTGACCGATTATCGACGTAAGCCGATCTCCGGCCTTTTCGTAATCAGCAACAAGCGCATCAAGTTGTGATTGTGCGGCGCGGACGCGGACAAGTGTCGAATCCATCTGCGATTTCAGTAGGGCCAGTTCTGCCGCGGTTGGTAGTTGCGGTGGCGTTTCTGCGGCGAGCGCAGGCGCGGCATAAAGGATCGTTATGGCTAAGGCCAGACCGATAAAACGCTTAGTCATCTTCTCGCGTGGCAAGGATCGCCTGCCTGCGCGCCAGGCGCGCTTGTCGTCTTAATTTGGCTTCACGCATCCTTCGCTGTTCATCAGGTGTTTCTGCGACGAGGCCAGGCACTGGGCGTGGACGGTTTGTCACTGGGTCCACCGCTACAAAAACCAGGTATGCCGTCGAAGTGTGGACGCGCTCGCCGGTCAAAACGTTTTCCGTCTCCACCCTTACGCCGACTTCCATCGAAGTCGTGCCTACCTCATTGACCGATGCCCTGAACGTGACCAGGTCGCCGAGATTCACAGGTTCGATAAAACTCATTTCGTCGATGGCGGCGGTCACTACCGCACCAGAAGCATGCTTTATGGCAGCGAGGCCAGCGGCAGTGTCTACCAGTCTCATGATCACCCCGCCGTGAACACGATTCGCGAGATTGGCGTCGGCGATACCCATCGATTGGGCCAACTCGATCTGCGAATCCTTAACGGTTTTGGCAACTGTCACGCCTGCCTCCTCTGGCCTTGGGTGAATTTCAACAATGTAGTTAGGGAAATGAACGCGAAATATGTTTTCGCGCCTCTCATACTCGCGTTCCTTCCCCATACTGGAGGCGGATTTGAGTCAAAATGCTTTATCAGTAGACGGTTCACAAGAACATCTTTACAGAGAGATGAAACTCAGTCAGGGCGGCGTCATGCTGCTCGTGCGCTTGCAGGCTTCTTTGCTGGCTGAATCTCAGCAAACCGTTGCATGCTTCGCGAGTCTTTCAAGTTCTTCAGATCCGAGTTCGCTTTTGCAGTCCGGATCACGACTCTCGGTCACCTACGATTGGTTGAAGCGCCAATTCGGCCCGGCCAATGCTACGAGGGCTCTCATCGAGACTGCACGTGAGGTCTTGGAGGCATAGGATTCGTGTTCCGAACACGAAGGGAGCACCTTGTCCGCATCACTTAACGGCTCAGAAACCGTCCAATGGGATTTATCCGATCTCTACAATGATTACCAAGATCCAGCAGTAACGAAGGACCTCGATCAAACCCTGGCTGACGCCAAGTCCTTTAAGGACAGGTATCACGGCCACGTATCTGAACTCGATGCCCCCGGCCTTTTGGGAGCGGTGATCGAGATCGAACGCATGAGTGCGTCGATCGCTCGGATCGGCGCTTACTCGTACCTTGTTTTTTCCACTGACGCAGCAGATCCTGCGCGTGGAGCTTTCCTGCAAAAGGTGCGAGAACAAGCCACGGTCTTTTCTACTGAATTGTTGTTCTTCCGTTTGGAGTGGATGACGATCGACGAGGACAGGGCGGCGAGTCTGGTTGCTGATCCGTCGCTCGCCACATATCGACACTATTTAGAGTCAGCGCGACGCTACAAGCCGTTTGTACTTTCTGAAGCTGAAGAGAAACTTCTGACCGAAAAAAGCGTTTCGGGCTCTGGAGCATGGTCCCGATTGTTCACTGAACTCACAACTGCCTTTACCGTGAGCATCGAGGGTGAAAAAACAACCATGGAGGCGGCCCTCGCTAAGTTGCAGGGCCCAGATCGTGAAGTCCGGCGTGTCACTGCGGAGTCGATCACCGCGACATTGGATGAAGACATCCGTACTCGAGCATTCGTGTTCAACACCTTGCTGCTTGATAAGAGTACCGACGACCGTTTGCGTGGCTACCCTGACTGGATCTCTGCTCGTAACCTTGGAAACGAAGCATCTGACGAATCGGTGCAGGTGCTTATAGATTCGGTTGTAAGCCGCTACGACATCTCCCACCGGTTCTACGCCCTGAAAGCGCGGCTGTTGGGTTTGGATAGGATCGCCGACTACGACAGGTTCGCTCCAGTTACTAAAGACTCGACATCGTCGACTTGGCAAGAGGCTTCTTCTTTGGTGCGTGGCGCTTATGAGGAGTTCTCGCCTATCGCCGGTCAGATAATCGGAGAGTTTTTCGACAAGGAATGGATCGATGCTGCCGCAACGTCAAGCAAGGTGCCCGGTGCCTATTGCATGACTCTGGTGCCGGAAAGACATCCCTACGTAATGATGAGCTTTACAGGCGACCGCCGCTCAGTTTTGGTGCTGGCCCATGAATTGGGCCACGGCCTGCACGGTTACCTTGCCGGACATCAGGGGATGCTGAACGCAGCCTCGCCGTTAACCCTTTCAGAAACGGCTTCGGTGTTTGGCGAGGCCCTGACGTTTGGAAAACTGCTGGCCGCTGAGACCGACCCCACCAAAAGGTTGGCCCTGTTAAATGGAAGGCTCGAGGATGCCGTTGCCACAGTCTTTCGTCAGATCGGTATTAACCGTTTCGAGGATTCGTGTCACAGGGCGCGGAGAGCCGAAGGTGAGATATCAGTTGAAAGCTTCAACACCATGTGGGCGGAAGCTCAAAAGGCGGTCCTTGGAGATTCGGTTGAGATAACCGATGGATACAGGAAATGGTGGAGTTACATCCCGCACTTCATCGCGTCGCCCGGCTATGTCTACGCGTATGCGTACGGCTACCTGTTCTCGCTCGCCATATATCAAAAGTACGTTCTAGAGGGCGAATCAATGGTCGAGCCTTATCTGGACCTATTGCGTGCCGGTGGGTCAGACAGTCCCGAGCGACTGGCAAAGATCGTGGGGATCGACCTATCGGATCCTGAGTTTTGGGCCGGAGGATTGCAGTCGATCGACGCCTTGCTAGCCGAGGCAGAAAAATTAGCAGCAGAACTCGCATAGGTTGCTGGGTCAGCCTCCCAGTTGTTGGCTCCATTGCTTGAACCTGGCTTCCAAGTCGTCGGCTGAGCGCGGAGGCGGCTTAGGGTCGAGCCAAGCGGCTCGTTTCTTAGTGTCGTCGAGCAGTATCCACTCGTAACCGTACGTTCTCGGACCTGCCCAGAATGGGTCGAGCCAATGTTCTTGGTGAAGTTCTATTACGGCGGCGTATCCGTATTTCGGACGTCGCGCCCAAAAGGATTCGACATCGTGGATAGCCGATCCTTTCGTTCTGGCCCTTACTTCTTTGACATTTGAATATTCTCCGATCCAGGCGATCTTCACTTTTGCCTTTGCAACGAAAAGGCCGCCATGAAGTTGAACCCAAACGACGTCGTCGGAATAGGCGCCGTTTTTGTGGGCAGGCCCCGGACGATCTCGGATTTCGACAGCGAACCTCAGCGAGGGTGTGGCAGTGGTGCCGGTAAGGTGTTCAAGGCGGCGGATGGTTACGTGATCCATATCTAGAGCTTTCGCAACCTTTCTGCAGCGGCTTGCAGTGTTGTTGTTTTTTTGGGGAAGGCGAAGCGGATCTTGTCTCGTCCCAACTCGGGGCGGGAATAGAATGAAGATCCTGGAACCGCTGCGATTCCTGGGTCAGCGACGATTCGTCTGGCGAATGAAACGTCATCGTCTTCTGTGACTCCGCTGATGTCGCACATGACGTAATAGGCACCATCGGGGGTGAAAGCCTTGAATCCAGCTTCCTGTAAGGCTGGTACCAACAGGTCGCGACGCTGCTGGTATTCGCCTGACAAACCTTCGTAATACGCATCGGGCATATTCAGCGCCGCAACCCCTGCTTGTTGAAGTGGCGCTGCTGCTCCCACTGTCAGAAAGTCATGCACCTTTCGGATCCCCGCGGTTAAGACTGGGGGGGCGACAACCCATCCAACCCGCCAGCCCGTTACCGAATATGTCTTCGACATAGCGTTGATCGCAACGGTCCGCTCGGACATACCATCGATCATGGCAAGCGGAATGTGTTTACCCGAATAGATGATGTGCTCGTAGATGTCGTCAGTGAAAGCAACGGCATCCCATTCGATGCATAGCTCGGCAATCAAAGACAACTCCTCTTGAGAAAATACTTTGCCTGTCGGGTTGTGTGGTGAGTTCAACACGATGCCTCGCGTTCTCGCATTGAAAGCGGATCGCAGTTCGGCTTCATCGATGGCCCAGTCGGGTTCGTGCAGTGTCACGAAACGAGGTACTGCGCCGGACAAGATAGCGTCCGGGCCGTAGTTCTCATAGAAGGGTTCGAATACGACCACCTCATCGCCCGGATCGATGATCGCCATCATGGCTGCGATCATTCCCTCGGTAGCGCCGCAGGTAACCGTGATTTCCGTTTCGGGATCTATCTTCCATCCGGGGTAGAAGCGCTCGGTCTTGGCTGCGATCGCGTCGCGAAATGGCTTTGCTCCCCAAGTTATCGCGTACTGATTGATGTCCGCGTTTATAGCCTCGCATGCTGCGACTTTCAGTGCATCCGGGCAGGCAAAATCGGGAAACCCTTGTGCAAGGTTGATCGCATCATGCTTGACTGCTAGCCGTGTCATCTCGCGGATGACCGATTCGGTGAAGCTGGCCGCTTTAGTGGATATCCTGGACATCGCTCTAGGATACTTCGACCCCCAAGGAGATACGCAAATGCCCAATGTTTTGTTGCCCGAAGTCGAGAAATCACTGCAAGATGTGCAGAAGCTATTCATCAACGGTGACTGGAGCGAGTCTTCCAGCGGAAAGACGTTTTCAACCTACGACCCAGCCACTGCTGAGGTATTAGCGGAAGTTTCTGAGGCAGGCCCGGAAGACATCGACCTAGCGGTCACCGCTGCAAGAAAGGCGGCAGACGCATGGGCGAAGGTGCATCCCTCGCAGCGAACGAAGTATCTGTGGGCGATCGCCGACCTTATCGAGGAACGCAAAGCCGAACTCGCGCAGCTTGAGACGTTGGATCAAGGCAAGCCCTTGTCGATGGCTGGAGCGGAGGTAGACCTTGTGGTCCGCACTTTTCGTTACTACGCGGGCTGGACCGATAAGTACTATGGCGAAACCCATCAGGGCGATGGTTCGATGTTGGTGTACACGTTGCGTGAACCAGTTGGCGTGACCGCAGGAATCATCCCTTGGAACTATCCGCTGATCATGGCCGCCTATAAATTGGCACCGGCCTTGGCGTTCGGTAACACGATGATCTTGAAACCTGCAGAACAGACTCCCTTGACTGCCCTTCGCCTCGCACAGATCTGCGCCGACGTCGACCTTCCTGCAGGAGTTGTGCAGGTGTTGACCGGTGCTGGCGCGGTGGGGGCGGCGTTGGTTGACCATCCTGGCATCGACAAAGTTGCATTCACGGGGTCAACCGAAGTTGGTCGCCAGATCATGCGCAGTGCCGCGGGCTCTTTGAAGAGGATCACTTTGGAACTCGGTGGCAAGTCACCGAACATAGTCCTCGCCGATGCCGATCTGAAGAAAGCGGGCAGCTTCGCGATGTTCGGTGCTTTTTTGAACTCTGGCCAAACATGTACCGCCGCGACTCGTCTACTTGTTGAGCGTTCGGTCCATGACGAGTTCGTCGAATCCGTCATCAAGGCCAGCGCCCGGATGACGCTTGGTCATGGTCTCGATCCTGCGACTCGCATGGGGCCGGTCGTGTCGCAGGAGCAGTTGGACACAGTACTGAATTACATCGACATCGGAACCAAAGAGGGCGCCACCGTGGCAGTTGGGGGCCAAAAAGCGGACGGGGCAGGCTATTTCGTGAATCCAACGGTTTTCACCGAAGTCACTCCCGAGATGCGCATCGCACGAGAAGAGATCTTCGGCCCAGTTCTGACCGTACTTCCGGTAGACGACGTTGAAGATGCAATCAGACTTGCTAACGATTCCGAATATGGCTTGGCGGCGGCTGTATGGACGTCCGATCTCAGTAAGGCTCATCGGGTGGCTGCTGGACTGAAGGCAGGAACGGTTTGGGTAAACACATATGGCTTGTTCGACCCAACGACGAGCTTCGGAGGCTACAAAGCATCGGGATTCGGTCGTGAACTTGGTAAGCACGCGATGGAGGCATATACGCAAACGAAATCCGTTTGGGTGAACCTGTCTTAGGCCACGTCGGGTCGGGCGCTGACGATCAGCGCAACTCCAAGGATGATGACTGCGGCGGCGACTCCTGTTCGGCCCGATAGGCGTTCATCCAAAAGGATGGAGCCTAAAACCACAGCAACCACTGGGTTCACGTAGGCATAGGTGCTGATCAATGAAGTGCGGGCGTGCTTAAGCAGCCAGATGTAAGAGGTGTAGCCCACAAGCGACCCGATGGCGATCAGGTAGATGAGTGCCCACCAAGATTCGGCATCGATCCGATTCATGTGAAAGCCACTGAGTTCGCCTGTCACGATTCCGGCGGTGAACAGAAGAATGCCTCCAGCGAACATCTGCAGACCAGCCGCCATTAGAGGTCGTTGTGGGAATGTGGCGTGTTTTGAATATAACGATCCACTCGTCCATGCGATGGGAGCGAATAGCAGAGCAATGAATCCCACTGGGTCGATGTGGTTAGCGCCTGCCCCTGGAAGTGCAAGAAGGGCTAGACCCAGGAACCCAATCACTAAGCCGAAAATAACGAGTCCGTGGATGCGCTCCTTAAGGAATACGCGCGAAAGTATGGCGAACCACATGGGGGTTGCGGCGATCATCAGGGCGGCGATCCCCGATGTAACCGTTTTCTCTGCAAATACCACGGCGCCATTGCCACCCAACAACAGTGCCCCTCCTACGATGAAGGCCGCCTTCCAATGTCGGGCATTTACACGATCTTTCGTGCCACCTCCACGAAGTGCGCTGTAAGCGATCAGCAATATCCCCGCAACGATGAAACGAACTCCGGCAGTCGAAAACACCGGCATGTCATGCAAAGCCAATACCCTAATGGCGAGATAAGTAGATCCCCAAATGACATAAACCGCGGAGAGAGCAAGCCCGATGAAAAGCGGGGGAGCGCGAAGTTCGAGGTTGGCGGGGCTGTTTTCTAGCAGGTCATGACCTTTGGCACAAGTGCCATGAAATGTAGCACTTCAGTTCGCTAAGGAAACTTCGTGCCCGGAGAAGAGGCTTCGTTCGAGAAGGGACTCTCCTGAATCAACCCCGTTAAAGTATTTGTGTTCACGGCTGTCACCTTGTAGTAGCAAATCACCGTCGGGACAACGCTGCACTTGGTGTCGATGAAGGTCGTGCCCACATTAGGCTGGAGGAAGACTTCTCCGCCGCTCGATGGGCCGCGATAAACCTTGTAGGTGATTGGCCCATTGGGAATGAGTGGGACCGTCCACGAGACTTGGACCCGCAGGGGGTTTGCCAAAAGAACCGCGCTCAGGCCGATGGGTTCGCTTGGTGGCGCCGAAACGTAAGTCGTGGCAGTTGCTTCGTTGGATGTTGCCCCCTCTAGGGCAACGTTTGTCGCGCTCACTTTGTAGTAGCGACGTACGTGGCTGTTGAACCCGGAATCGATGAAGGTGAGGACATCTCCTGACACGCTTGTTAAGAATGTTTCCGTGTTGGAGGCTGTACTGCGGAAGATGCGGTAGCTGGAGATCGAAGATCCTCCGTCGGTCGTCGGTGCTGACCAGTTGAGCGTTATCTGCCCGTTGGCAGGACCCGCTGTCGCGATGAGGTTTTGCGGTGTTCCTGGGGGGACTAGGGCGACTATGAGTGTCGCGTTTGCGGTGTGGGTCAAGGCGCCGCTGGATCCAGTGATGGTGAGTTGATAGGTTCCGACCGCCGTGGCCCTGGTGGTGGTGACCGTGAGGGAAGAACTCGACCCGGTCACCAAATCCGGAGAAAAGGCGGCAGTCGTCGAGGCTGGCACCCCTGTTACCGAAAGACTCACATCACTCGAGTGGCCGCCCACTCTGCCGACGGCGATCGAGTAGTTACCGGATTCGCCAGGGGAGACAGTCTTGCTGGGCGGTGAAACAGACAATGAAAAGTCTGGGCCCTCGACCGCAAGTGACACCGCCGTCATCCTCGTAAGTGTGCTATTCGTTCCTGAAACCGTGATGGTGTAGGTCCCACGTGGAGTTGAAGCAGATGTGGAGACTGTCATGGTCGCCGATGAGTCGGTGGCGGGGTTAGGGTCGAAGGAAGCCGTCGAGCCTGTGGGAAGTCCGGACGCGCTCAAGGTCACTGGGTCCGCGAAGCCCCGAACCCTCGTGACGTTGATCGTGTAGGCGGCAGACTGACCCCTATCGATCGACATAGATGCAGGGGTTGATGAGATCGTGAAATCCGGTCCTGCGTTGTATTGCAAAGACTTGAGAACGTTGATTCGGCCATAGCCGAAGTATTGGTTCCAGGTACAGGCCGGGATGCAGCCCAAGTTCTGAGGATCAGCTCCGTAGACAGTTCCTCCCACCTTGTCGGCCCCTTGGGCTAGTGCGATCTTGATGTCTTGAAGTGTGGTTGAAGCTCCACCGAGACGACCTGCGATCAGGGCAGCCAAACCTGCAACGTGAGGACTCGCCATGGAAGTGCCGCTAAGGGACCCGTAACCTGTTGGCGAAGTCAGCGCCATGCAGCAGGTCGGTAGGGTTGAATTGATGTTCGAGCCGGGAGCCGCTATGAACAAGGAAGGCCCGTAAGTGCTGAAAGATGAGCGGGCATCGGCTTCGTTCGTGGACCCAACTGCCAACGCTCCTGGACAAGCTGCAGGGTAGGAGTTGTCGCTCGCACCGCTATTGCCTGAAGAAGCAACGACGAGAGCCGAGTAGTCCTGTCCCGCACTCGTAACGGCGTCGCACATTGTTGAACTAAAGGAAGGCCCGCCGAGGCTCAGGTTGATGACCTTCGCGCCGTTCTGGGCTGCCCAGATGATGCCGTTGGCGACTGCGGAGTAGGTTCCACTTCCCGAGCTATCCAGTACCTTGACCGACATTAGTCTTGAATTGAAAGAGATACCGGCGATCCCCTTGAGATTGTTGGTAGCCGCTGCCGCAATCCCAGCGACGTGAGTTCCGTGTCCATAGTCGTCGCTTGAACCCCCTACTGAACAGGTGCTTGAGAGGTTGACGCAGTTGGCACCTGGAAGTGCCCGGCCGTCGTTCAGGTCCTCTTGTACTTTGACGCCAGTATCAACTATCGCGATCGTCACTCCGATCGCGTCGGCGCCCTGGCCGTTGAAGTTTCCGGGGTAGATGTCCCATCCAGCCCCGGCTTGGATGCGCTCAAGGTTCCACTGAGAACTAAGGTAAGGGTCGTTCGGCGTGATCGATGCATTCGCGAAATAATCGGGTTCGGCGTAGGCAACTCCCGGGTCCATCCCTAACTCGATCTGCTTGCTCAGCACGGTCCCCAGTGGCACGGCAACGAGGGCCGCGTCCAATCCCTGAAACTCGGAAAGGATCGAGACACCATGATTGACGGCGATGCGTCGCTTTTCTGTCAGGGAAGTCCCACGGACGAAACCCACAAGCAGTCGGCCATCTTGGAATGTTTGCCCGCTCCCTTCGGCGGTAGCGAGAAGGGGAGAGATTGCAATGATCAAATTCGGGGACAGAACCGCAAACGTAGCAAGTAGAGCTAGGACGTGTCTCTTCAAAATCGTGCCCCCGCGACCGTGGAGATGTCGCCGGGGTTGGCACATCCCGATACTACTTTTCGATGCATGGACTTCCCGCTCTCAGCTTTTACTTGAGTGGTTTTCTATGACCCCAGAACCGCCGGAGTCAGTGCAGCGGTTGCGTCAGACGTTGAACCGATCGTGACGATTGCAGCCTTTGAAGGAGTCGCTGCTGCACCAGTTCCCTTGATGAGGAACAGGTAGTAGGTGCCAGCAGGAAGCGCCGAGGTTGAGCTTGGGATGCTAACGGCAAGACTTCCAGCGGTGCTGCCCGTGATCGGAATCTGCACAGTGCGTTGATCTGCGTCTGTTATATGCGTTGCGGCGGGAAGTCGAGAGAGCACCACCTGTGTTACATCGGCCGCATTCGGAACTGTCAAGGTTGCGCTCGTGCCCCACGCGAGTCCGCGAGGCGAGTACGAGAGCACCGGCCGCGAAACTCCGTTGTGCAGATAGGGCGGACTGTAGATCTCGAATGACGGGTCCTTGAAGTTGTTGGCGAACGGAGGACCGAAGTAGTTGGCGTTGCCTGCCCCATAGAAGGCTGGGATTGGGGAATGGCCCCCGACCAGCACTCTTCCGTCAGGAAGAAGGACCGCCGTGTTGTGATACGTGCGATCCCTTGCGCCGCTTGCAAGACGTGTCCAAGTGTCGGTTGCGGGATCGTAAAGTTCTGGTTGCCGAATAGCGAACTCGGTTCCCGGCATGATCACTTCATCTTTGTCAGCACCGTTGACAGCAAGAACCTGACCGGTTGGAAGTACCACTCCGCTTGAGTACCAGCGGCGGTTGTTCAGGTTGGCCACGGTAGAACGCGTCACCGTTTCGCCGTCGATCGTTATCTTCTCGGTGATGTCGTTAGCGAGATATGTCCCGGGCGATGTTCCTAAAACGCCTCCGGCCACGATGATTTCGGCTTTCGAGTAGTTGCCGTTTAGGTCTGGGCGAAGTGGAAGCATGACGGAGAAGCTGCCAGACCTAGCACCAAGAGGCGCAAGGCCATTGTCTGTCCAAGTCTGAGTGGCTGGGTCATACGATTTCTGCATGTTCCAAAGAGCTTCGTCAACGGCTTCCCCGGCTGGCCCCCACATCTGACCTGTGCCGTCGTAAAAAACCTTGCCGTTTGGCAGTAGCCGAAGCCTCGCGAACAGCGGAAGGCTTGTAGATGCCGTCGCTGGGTTTTGGGTCCATTCCAAAGAAGTTGGGTCGAACGTTTCTGTTTCAGCAACGTTTAGTCCTTTGTCGTTGTAAACGAGTTTTTCTACCCCACCTGCAACCAAGATCTTGCTATCGGGCAGCGTGACTAACGATGGGTACCAACGACGAAAGTGCATCTGGCCGTTCGCAGGAACGGTCCAGTCGCCGGTTGAGGGGTCGAACACGCGGGTACTTTTAAGACCCAGGAGTTCGGTTCTGCCAGGGCCAGGCACAGTCTCTGCTGTGGTCCATTCGGTTCCACCGACTGCGATGACTCGCCCATCGGCCAAGGAGCGTTGGTCGGCGCAGAACAAGTCGCCAGCACCCCCGTCGGCGGTCACAGGAGTAGCAAAAGTCATCGTCTTAAGATCGAGAACGCGCGATGCACTGTTGGGGAAGGTGTGGTCGCCCGACAAGGTAAGAGGCTTGTCTAGTCCTTCACTTCCGGCGAGGCCATTCCAGAACAGAACTTTTCCGTTGGGCATAACCACAGAACTGACCGCCGTGGGATTCTGGGCTGATTCTGCTTTGGTGGAAGGAGGGGCACTGTCAAAGAACCCTCCTTCAGAAAAGGGCGCGCTCCACGATCCCTCCGTGGCGGACGGGTCGGCTTGAGCATGAAAGACCGTGAGCAGCGATGCTGTACTCAATACGGCCACGAGGGCGGTTACCCTTCGCTTCGAACGCATTTGGTACCTCCTGGGTAGATTTGTCCTCCCTCAAACTTCGACGTCGGAAGTGAAATTCCTGCAAAGTAGGAAATAATCCTTAAATGATTTCTCCGGAGCTAGGCGAAACGGCCCCTGATGCCCAGGTTTTTCGCCCAGAAGGGTCCCCCGAGCAGCTTGCTTCAACGTGGGCAGACTCAGACGTTGCGCTCATCTTTCTGCGCCATTACGGCTGACCCTTTTGCAAACAGCACATCGCGCAGTTGCGTGACAACAAGGATCGTTTCGACCTGGTGGGTCTCAAGATAGTCGCGGTTGGCCAGGCGACCCCCGCGGATCTTGCATCCTTCCTGAAGGGGCGGAGGGTTCCATTCGAAGCCTTCTGCGACCCCACTGGTGACGCATATCGGGCGTACGGACTCGAGCGATCATCCCCTTGGAATGCACTTTCCCCGAAAGTGATCACGGCAGGGTTGAAAGCCGCCGGCCAAGGTCACATCGTCACCGGAGTGATCGGTGACGCGTTGCAATTGCCAGGGTCCTTCGTTATCAAAGATCGAAAGGTGGTCTTTGCTCACCGTGGTGAAACGTCGGGGGACTTGGCCTCGCCAGAGCAATTGTTGGCGGCGGCGTCTGCATGAAAGGGCTGATGCAGGACTTCCCGCTGACCATCCCGCATATCTTCTGGCGCGCTGAGAAACTCTTTCCCGAAAAACAGATCGTCTCC
>JBDSRR010000020.1:0-13067 GCA_039929185.1 Actinomycetota bacterium | reverse complement strand
CGCCATTCTTACCCTTGCATCCACGGGTTTATGCCCAGATGTTGGCAGCCAAGATTGCCAAGCATTCTGCCCGCGTGTTTTTGATCAACACAGGGTGGACCGGCGGACCCTATGGTGAGGGCAAGCGCATCGACCTGGCCGTCACCCGCAGCATCGTTTCTGCGGCGGTCGCCGGCGACTTGGATGATGTTGCGACTAGAACTCATCCCGTATTTGGACTGGAAGTTCCTGAGGCGGTCAAGGGTGTAGATCCAGCCATCCTCGATCCCAGAAACACCTGGAAGGACCCAAGCGCATACGACATAAAGGCAAAAGAATTAGCGCAAAGGTTCGATGAAAACTACGCCACAGTGACCTCCGAAGTCCACCAGGGCTGAATAATCGCGCTCTGCGGGACTCTGGGGGAATTCGATCTCATTCAGCGCCTTCGAGCGATCGTGGGCGAACCCTCCGAGGGCGAGGTTTGGGTGGGCGACGACGCAGCCGTGCTACGGGCACCTGCAGGCACGATCTTTTTCACGGCTGACCTGCTGATCCAGGGTGTCCACTTTGACCTTGAACTTACTGGCCCCGAAGACCTGGGATACAAGGCCATAGCTGTTAATGCAAGCGATGTGGCGGCTATGGGGGGCACTCCGAGGCGCGCAACGGTGTCGTTGGGTCTCCAGCCGTCACTCGATGTCGAATGGGTTGAACGCCTTTATGTCGGCATGAAGCATTGCTGCGACGAACTTGGGTTGGCGGTCGTAGGGGGCGATATCAGTCGAAGCGATTGCCTATTGATTTCGGTTGCCCTGATCGGTAATCCCGCTGGCCGCAGGGTCGTGATGCGAAACGGCGCAATGGTTGGCGACGCAATTTGCGTTACGGGCGTTCTTGGCCGATCGGCTATGGGTCTGCGATTGCTTAGAGCCGGTATCCGCGAACCCGAAGACATCATCGCTGCCCACTTGCGCCCAAAGGCGCGTGTGCGTGAGGTAGAAATATTGCGAAGGTTTCTCCCAGCCTCGATGATCGACGTGTCCGATGGTTTGGCGGCAGACCTTTCACATATCTGCGAGGCATCGAACGTCGGTGCTGTGCTTGATGCAGCATCGATCCCGCTCGCGATGTCTAACGACTCCGGTCTCGACCCGTTGGAAGCGGCTCTTCATGGAGGCGAAGACTACGAACTGTGCTTCACGATCGCGAGTGACAGGGCCCGTGAAGCAGCCGACGCGGTCGAATCGAAGACCGGCACGCGGGTAAGCATCATCGGCGAAGTGACTGAAGCAGGAGGACTGTTTATTAAGCGGGATGGTTCTAAGCAAGTCCTGGAACCAAAGGGTTGGGACCATCTGAAACAGTGAATACCGCGTTAACGATCGCTGGCTCCGACTCCAGCGGAGGTGCTGGCATCCAAGTTGACCTGACTACATTCTTCTCGTTAGGGGTGAAGGGCGTATCGGCGATAACTGCTGTTACCGCGCAGAATGACACACGCGTTTCATTGGTTCATGAAGTACCAGCGGAGACGGTCATGGAGCAGATCCGTTCGGTGATCGATGGAGTTGACGCCGCCAAGACAGGAATGTTGTGCAGTGCGGCCATCGTTGAAGCAGTGGTGGACGAGTTGAAGGTGCCACGACTTGTCGTCGATCCCGTCATGTTGGCCAGCAGTGGCAGATCTTTGTTGACCGAGGACGGTTTGTCTTCGATGGTGAAGCGATTGTTTCCCTTGGCCACGGTTATCACGCCGAATCTTGATGAGGCAAGTAGATTGACCGGACGCAACGTCGACTCAGTTTTGTCCATGCGCGACGCAGCGAAGGCGCTTCATCAACTGGGCCCCCAGTACGTCCTTGTGAAAGGGGGCCATCTTGTAGGTGACGCTATCGACGTCCTCTACGATGGGACTGATTTCTTCGAGGGCCATAGCCCACGCATCGAAACCACCCGTCGCGGCACGGGATGCGCGCTTTCAGCCGCGATAACGGCGTTCCTTGCGAATGGCGAATCGGTGGTAGGCGCAGTCGAAAACGCCAAGAGCTTTATGAACGAAATCTTTCTAGAGGGTTAGCGGCGGCGAAAACGCTTCAACGTCAAGATGCCGATGACCGCTGCGAACCCGATGCCGAGTGCCTTGACGCCTTTACTGCGGGCTACATCGACGCCCATGCGGGCTTGACCAACCAGGGCATCGACCTTCTCGCCCAGGGCGTCACGGGTTTGTTCGATCTCGCGTTCTAACTCTTCTGGCGTTTCATCCAACGCAGGTCCCCCTTCAAAGTTCTTATCGTGCGCTCAGGTGTGAGTTTTCCTTTGATCTGTCGAATGGCGAAAGCTCCTGCTCCAACCGCAAGCACGATGATGAAACCGGTTACTGACAGAGCTGCTGCCCATATGGGCATCCAGATGGCAAGGACGTAAATGAGGCTGAGCAGGATGAATGGCACTAACAAGATTCCGAGTACCCCTGCCACTGCGAACAATGCCGCCCCGACCAGTTTTGCCTTTAGCATTTCGCCCACTTCTTGTTTGGCGAGGGCTATTTCTTTTCGAACCAGCGTGGAAACGTCCGCGGCAATCTCAGCGATCAGTTCCCCCGGCCTAAGGTCGTGAACTGCCATGAGGCTTAGGTGGCTCGCTGAACCTTGTTGGCCTTTATGCAAGACGTGCAGACCTTGAGGCGCTTGGGTGTGCCCTTTATCACTGTACGAACCGTCTGGATATTAGGCATCCACGTACGGTTAGTCCGCCGGTGCGAGTGACTTATAGATTTGCCGAACTGAGGTTTCTTGCCGCATACGTCACAGATTTGGGACATCACTTTTCTCCGGTAATTGAACGACTAAGGTTAGCAGAACCGGGCAGAATGGGGCGCAATGTCAATCCTGCTGTATGCACCGCCACATCTGCAGGTCCCTATCACGAGTTTGAAAGGGATCGGTCCAAAGCAAGCAGAAACGCTTGCCCAGTCGAAGTTCGCCCTCACTTCGGTTCAGGATCTCCTTCAGCACTATCCCCGTCGGCACCTCGATTTTTCGAACACCAAGTCGATAAGGGAGGTGGGAATCGGCGAAGAAGTAACGGTCATTGGCGAGGTGATCAAGGTTTCTCCTGCACCTCCGGGGCGTCGGCGATTTCCACTCAAGGTGAGGGTGAGCGATGGAACTTCGGTCCTTGAGATCGCCTTTTTCAATCAACATTGGCGGGCGCAGCAACTAAAGCCAGGGACGATGATCGCAGCGAAAGGCAAAGTCACGACCTTCAAGGGGGCACGTCAGATGACCGCGCCGCTGGTCGATGTCATAAAGGACGCTGACGAGGTCATAAAGATCGTGCCGCAGTATCCAGCAACTGCTGATATCCACACGGCGTGGCTTCGCCGTGTCATACGCGGGGCGATCGACCAGTTCGCGCCGCTTGAAGATCCGTTGGCGCAGGCTCTGCTCGATCGCCACGACCTTAAGCCCCGGACGTGGGCAATGGCGAACTATCACTTCCCAAAAGAGATGAGCGACAAAGCCATCGCTCGAAGGCGTCTTGTTTTCGACGAACTGTTCACACTGCAACTCGGCCTTGCCTATCGCAAGCGGCGCATCGAACGAGAGACTATGGGTATAGCTCATAAAGTCGAGGCGAAACTCGCTGGACGATTTGTCGAATGTTTGCCATTTACTGCAACCAAAGCTCAGACACGCTCGATCGAAGAGATAGAAAACGACATGAGTCGGGCGATCCCTATGCATCGTCTTTTGCAAGGGGAAGTTGGATCGGGCAAAACCGTTGTCGCTCTTTACGCTGCGCTGCTGGCAGTCCAGGGTGGATATCAAGCAGCGATCATGGCCCCCACCGAAGTGCTGGCGAACCAGCACTATCTCACCATCACGAAACTTCTTGCCCCGCTAGCCGGACATCCCGACCTCGTTAAGCCGGGACAACTAGACATGTTCGGCGGACCAGAAGCGGTGCTCATGACGGGGTCTGTTCCTGCCGCGCGCAAGCGGGAGATCTTGGCAAAGGTCGCCGATGGGTCAGCATCGATCGTCATCGGTACCCACGCACTGATCCAAGAAGGGGTTGAATTCGCGAACCTCGGGCTGGCAATCATCGATGAACAGCATCGCTTCGGGGTTCGTCAGCGCATGTCGTTGAAGCAAAAGGGGGCTGGCGGTGTCGCCCCCGACATATTGATCATGACGGCCACGCCCATACCAAGGACGTTGGCATTCACGCTTTACGGTGATCTCGACGTCAGCGTTTTAGACGAACTTCCAAAAGGAAGGCTCCCGGTCGAAACGCAAGTCATCGCAGACCAAGACCGAAAAGCGGCCTATGACTTGATAAGGACCCAAGTGGCGCAAGGACGTCAGGCCTACGTGATCACTCCTTTGATCGAGGAGTCAGACAAGCTGCAGGTTCGTTCTGCGGAAACCGAATCGAAGCGACTGGCGACCGAAGTCTTTCCTGATTTAAAGATTGCAGTGATGCACGGCAGGATGGCGCCCAAGAACAAGGAAGCCGTCATGGAAGGATTCCGCAATGGCGACATCGACGTGCTGATCTCAACCACCGTTGTTGAAGTTGGTGTCGATGTCCCGAACGCGACGGTGATGCTTATCGAAGATGCCGATCGCTTCGGTCTTTCTCAGTTGCATCAGTTGCGAGGACGCATAGGAAGAGGAAGCCACAGCTCGACATGCTTGCTGATGACAGCAGTGGAACCTAACGACGAACCGAACGACGCGTTCAAGCGCCTTAAAGTGATGACCGAAACCAGCGACGGTTTCGAACTGGCGAACAAAGACCTCGAACTGCGAGGTACGGGAACGATCCTAGGGGAGCGCCAGTCGGGTTTTTCAGACCTTCGCCTTACGCATCTTGTTCGCGATATCGACATCTTGAAACGTGCTCGTGATGAAGCTTTCTCCCTGATAGATGAAGACCACAATCTCACCCACCATCCGTCGATGCGCCTTGAGATGGAAGGTCGTTTTGCGGGGCGACTCGATTGGCTGCTTTCATCGTGATACGTGTCATCGCCGGGGAAGCCAAAGGTCGTAAACTGCGAACGCTTCACGCCGCAACTCTTCGACCATCAGCAGATCGAGTCAAGGAAGCGATGTTTTCAAGCCTGGGCGAGCGGGTTGTTGAAGCCGAGGTGCTCGACCTGTATGCAGGGTCGGGGGCGTTGGGTATCGAAGCGCTGTCCAGAGGTGCCACCCACGTCACCTTCGTCGATGTGGACCAAAAGGCTGTTGATGTGATCGAATCCAATCTGGCGGCGACCCGATTCTCCCAGCGGGCAACCGTTATCTGCGCCGATGCTGGCGACTTCTCCCCCCCCGGGGATGAGCGTCAAATATCGTACGGCTTGGTCCTGGTTGACCCCCCGTACGTTCTGGGCCTACCATCGGATGTGCTTCTACGATTGCAGACCCGCGCGATGATCGATCCAACCGCCCTGGTAGTCCTCGAGGCCTCTTCGAAGATGCTTCCCATCGAACCCCCCACTGGGTGGACGGTTGTAAACGAAAAGCGATATGGCGACACTGCTTTGGTCTATCTTCGGATCGATCAAGCCTGATGGCGATCGCACTGTGCCCGGGTTCGTTCGATCCGCCCACCTATGGCCACATCGACGTCATCGAGCGTGCAGCAAAACATTTCACAAGCGTTGTTGTTGTAGTCGTAGTTAATCCGTCGAAGGTTCCATGGTTTGACGAGGCGGAACGGGTAACGCTGCTAAAGGAGGTGCTCGGACACCTTCCCAACGTCGAGATCGAGTCACATTCGGGACTGCTTGTCGAGTTCGCCAAACAAAAGGGCGCTGACGTTATCGTCAAAGGCCTTCGGGCGATCTCCGATATCGAGTACGAATTGCAGATGGCTCAGATGAATTCGAGCCTTTACGAAGATGTCGATACCATGTTCATCACAACCAACCCGCGGTGGGGCTTCGTCTCGTCGAGCCTTGTGAAGGAAGTAGCAAGCTATGGGGGGAATGTGAGTGCTCTCGTTCCACCGACTGTCGACCAGGCCCTGAGCAGGCGCTCTAAAGGATAAGGTATAGATATGGATGTACTTGAAGAGATCGAAGCCATCATGGAAGAGGTGCGCCAGGCCAAGAATGTTCCTTTGTCTGCGTCGGCGATGATCAATAGGCAAGATCTGCTAGAGCGGCTCGAATCTGTGAGGGCGAGTGCCCCTGAGGAATTGAAGCAGGCTCGATGGGTGATGCGCGATCGCGAAGAACTGCTTTCGCGCACCCAACGCGAAGCTGAACAGTTACTTTCCGAATCTCGTGCTGAGCGTGACCGGTTGTTGTCGAGAACCGAGATCGTCCACGCTGCCAATAAGGAAGCCGATTCGATCCTTGAAGAAGCGAAGAATCGGGCTCGCGAGATGCGCCTTGAAGCAGAGGACTATGTCGACGCCAAGTTGGCCAGCTTTGAAGTCATCCTGCAGAAAACTTTGCAGGCGGTCGAAAAAGGGCGCGAATCTTTGCGGGGACGCCTGGAGGCATCCGCTGAAGACGAGGATTCGACAGAAGAGAATGCGTCTGAGACAGGCAACGTTCGGATCCGTCGGCCCTAGTCAGCGAAACGGGGGTTGGCTATGTCGAAGGTCATCAGATAGGGCCTGATGTAGTCGTAAGGGTCGTATAGCCAGCGGATCTCAGTTGACTGCGGGTCGCGACGAGCTAACTCACGCTTGAACACTCCTTCAAGATTCTTGGACATGCCGTATTCGGTCACGAAGTCGTGGTGGATCGGGAAAAAGATCTTGGGTTTGAGAGCCACGACGTAATCGACTATGTCGCGCATCCCATTGGTTGGATCGTTAAAACCAAGGACCGAACCTAGCTGGACGTCCGTAGAAGGCATCTGACCCATGACAGCGAGCACGCCGGGAGCTTTGCTTCGCAGCGGCCCGCCCGTGTCGTTCCAGACCAAAGTGAATTGGCCTATCTTGAACTGGTAAAGGATGCTGCTGCCTTCGTCGTTTGTGAAGGGGAAAAGATTCTGCACCATATCCGGGCCTGGGGGATGCAGCAGTATCGACCCGGCATCGGGCAAAGCTCCCGACGTAAGGCTTGTCTCATGACGCTCCCCATCGGGCGGTTCCGCAGCGCTGTGCATGTGCTTAACCGCCCTAACTGAAACACCGGTCCCAAATGGCCCAAATGGGAAGAACTCGTTCTGCGTGCCGATGGCTGATCCCCGACCGACCGCCGCTATGCAACTGACCGAGACATCCTGGCCCTGATATGCGCGAGCTTGAGACGCCGCCAGATCGCAATGTTCGGGTGTTCCGATGAGTAACGCTTGAGTCCGCGCCACTATCTCGCCAGATGAGGCAGCATGGTCAAAATGCCCGTGGCCAATGAATACAGCATCTGGCTTAAGTGCAACCAGCTCATCGATAGTGGTCGGGACATAATTCGGTTGATCTTGCCCCTTATGGATGTATGCGTCGAGTAACACGACGTGACCGTCTATAGCCATCGCCAGCCCCCCGACACTGAGCCAGGACAGGATCACTCGATCTGCTCGGACCATCCCACTGGCATTGACGTTGTCGGGTCCGAAGAACCGCTCTCGGGCTGTGATCGTTTCTGGGGAAAGATCTGGCTGAGACCAGACGGGTGCAAGGGATATAAACATGGCGATGACACTGGAGAACGCCACCAATACCAAGCTGGTTTGCCGTCTTCTAGTTGCCACGATTCTGTCGGTCATCCTAGAGGTATTCGCCATGGGGCCTCAATCTCCTGCCCATCTCCGGAGGATTGTTAAGAATTCCGAAAATATGGAAGTTCCTGGAATATCCTCGAATTTGGTATCATAAGACAGCTCACTCCAACGGGCAGCCAATTCAATGTCAGATTACATCCTCGAAATTGCCGACCTCGCGAAGATTCCAGGTCGTTCGAGACAGATCAGGGCAAGACAGACGATTGAGGGCCTGGCCGGTGGATTAGCTTTGATTGAGGTCACCGAGCCGGTGGAATTTGATCTTTCCGCAGAAGGCTTGGTCGATGGCATTGCTGTAACGGGAAGTGTTTCAGGCAAGATGCACATCAGTTGTTCACGATGCCTGGCTGGTTTTGATCAAAGTTTCGATCAGGCCGTTGACGAGGTTTATTACTACGAAGGGGCCGACGAGAGGGAAGGATACGAAGTTCAAGGGGAAGTGATCGACTTGGAGCCGATGTTGCGAGACGTGATCGTATTGTCGATGCCGATGACCCCCCTTCATGCGACAGATTGTGCGGGTTTGTGTCCAGTTTGCGGCCAGGATCGGAACTTGGTCGAATGTGGACACGATCAGAAACCCAAAGACTATAGATGGGCGCCGTTGGCGGATCTTGCGAAGACCCTTCCTGGGACCCTTCCTGAGACGCTTCCTGAGACCAAAGATGAGCACCCCAGAGGCAACACGCAGAAGGAGTAGCAATGCCAGTCCCAAAGCGGAAGAAGTCACGGTCGACCACTCGCCACCGTAAGGCCCAGTGGAAGCTCGTAGCGCCAGGCAGCTCGACCTGCCCGCAGTGCCACGCGCCAAAGATGCCTCACCGCGTCTGCGGTAAATGCGGTTACTACGCTGGCCGAGAGGTAGTTGAAGTCGGCTAGTTGGTGACTAAAGACCTGACCACGCCCAGGGCCCTCGAGGCTCGGCTAGGGGTCCAAATTCAAAACTCTGAGCTACTCGAAGCTGCCCTTACGCATCGCTCCTTCGCGTTCGAAAAAGGCGGACTTACTCACAACGAACGCCTTGAATTTTTGGGTGATGCCGTTTTGGGGTTGGCGGTCACAGACATGATTTACGCCTGGTATCCAGACCTACCCGAGGGTGACATGGCCAAGCTCCGCGCGAGCACAGTGAATATGGCTGTCCTAGCAGATGCAGCTCGCCGCCTTGAACTTGGCGGGTCGATAAACCTCGGACGCGGTGAGGAGCTGTCGGGAGGACGAGACAAGTCCTCGATACTGGCAGACGCTTACGAAGCCCTGCTTGGGGCGGTCTACCTGGACCAGGGCATGGAATCCACCCGAGCGGTCATCGAACGATCCCTAGCAGAGCACATCCGGGAGCATGTTGAGTATGGCGTTGTGCGTGATTTCAAGACCAACCTTCAGGAAGTGACAGCGCAACTTGGCGACGGAGTCCCTGACTATCGGTTGAGCTCAAGTGGCCCAGACCACGCGAAGCATTTCAGGGCTGAGGTTTTTGTTGCCGGTAAGTCTCTGGGCGAGGGTGAGGGCAGATCGAAGAAAGCCGCCGAACAGGCTGCCGCTATGCAAGCTTTGGAGAACCTGCGACCGAATGGCGAAGACGATGCCTGAACTACCCGAAGTCGAGGTCATACGACGCGATCTTGAGAAAGAGGTTATTGGTCGCAAGATCAAAAGTGCAGAGATCAGAAGCACGAAAAACGCCATGCGCATCATACGTAGACACGGCAAGCGCAAAGAGTTCGAAGAGGGGTTGGCTGGCGCGAAGGTAGTTAAGATCGACCGCAAGGGCAAGTACCTTCTTATCGGGCTCGACAACGCAAATGTTTTGGTTGTTCATTTGGGAATGAGCGGCCAGTTGGTGCAATGCAAAGCATCAACTCCTATCGAAAACCATACCCACGTGATCCTTCACTTCACCGTCGGGGGCCACTTGCGCTACATCGACCCCCGTTCGTTTGGCGAGATGTTCGTGACGTCAGCCAATGATGTTGGTGAGATAAAAGAACTTCAGAACCTTGGCATCGATCCACTTGAGGAAGCAATCGCATGGCCGTTCTTCTCGGAAACCTTGATCGAACGCAAGACCAAGATGAAGGCTCTGCTCATGGATCAAAAGTTCATCTGCGGCATCGGCAACATCTACTCAGACGAGATCCTGTTTTTGGCTGGTATCCGATTCGATCGCAATTCAGAAAGCCTCGTTTCGGCCGAAGTACGCAGGCTATATAGGGCGATTCAAGAGATCCTTCAAGAAGCGATCAAGTTTCGGGGCACTTCTGCGGACGACGAACAGTATCGAGACCTCTACGGCCTGCTCGGCGAATATCAGGGCCAGCTCAAGGTTTATCAGCGCGAGGGGCTGCCATGCCGACGTTGCCGGGTGCCCATCGAGCGGTCCCGCTTCAGCAACCGCTCCACCTTCTATTGCCCGCAGTGTCAGGTCTAGTTCTTACCGACGAGCCTTCAGGCACCCCTCTGGCTGGTCTGCTGTTTGCCCCAGGGTCTAGAGGAAAGATCGATACGCCGGGGTGGGACGTCCTTGCTTCAACGCTCGTGGGCCTTGGTTATCTATCTGTTCGCTTTGAACTGCCTTATCGAGCCACCGGACGCAAGATACCGCCGAAGGCGCAGTCCAGCGTCCCAGGTTTCCTTGAGGCTTTGGATGTCGTAAGGGGCGAGCACCCAGGAGTTGCGGATTGGTACCTGGGTGGGGCATCGTACGGAGGCAGGGTCGCCTCCTTGGCTGTGGCTGCAGGGGCGACGAAGGCATCGGGTCTGGTTTTTCTTGGCTATCCATTGCATGCTTTTGGCCGCAAAGATAGTTTGCGGGTCGAGCATTGGCCCCAGATCGGCGTTGCCAGCCTGTTTTTTGCAGGAACCAAGGACAATATGTGTGATTTGGGACTTTTGGGGGACTGTTTGCCTACTTTGGGGGCCGAGGCAACGCTCGAAGTCATCGAGGGGGGCAATCATTCCCTCGGGCTGGGGCGAGCACAGCCCGATTTTGCCCATTTTGCGCACTTGATCCACGCCTGGATCACCTCTGTGAAAAAAAAGCAAAAAAACCTGTAACGCGGGGGTAACTCGCTCGTTAGAACCCATTGCAAGGCCAGAAGGCTGTGCCCGTTTTGTTTGCCTATGTAGCTGTAACTGTAGGGAAATAAAGCGGTTTGTAGCTCGGTTAGGCAGGAAAACTGTAGAAAGGGTCGAATAACTAGGCGTGGACGTAGACAACTTTGCAGAATTGATTGAGCTAGTAGAAGCGGGCCAGGTGGCTGAACCCATTAAGGGCGAAGCTAAAGGTCTGCTTTCTCTCGCGAAAGAACTTCGCGCCCTAGCGCCCCCCGTTGTCCTTCCTGCTGAAACCGAGCACCGAATCTTCGCCAAGATGCAGGCCCTCGCGCCTGACCTTTTGCTCGAAGACGCTTATTCTCTGGACGAAGATCTGTCTGCCGTTGCCGAGGGCTTGAAGAGTCTGGCACCGGTAGCCCTGACCCAAGAGTCCGAGGACCGCATCTTTGCACGGGTTCAACATAAGATGCCCGAACTCGCGTTCGACCGTAAACACGAGGTCAAGAGTTGGAGCAGGCGTATTGCGGCCATCATGCCGAAGGCTCCTGCCCATAACAAGGCAGATGCCCTTGCTGCAATGATCGATCGTGCCCAGGCTGGCGAATCTGTTGCGGCCACTGGGGCAGGTGCAAGTATGGATCGTCTGCTGCACGCAGCCATGTCACTTGGACCTTTGCCAACGGTCGAGCCTTCAGCGTCGTTCGTAGATTGGCTCGAAGTTCGTTTGGCGAGCCCGTCTGCTCTACAGCCAGCGAAGCGTAATCGGGCTGCGGCATTACTCGGCTCCATCAATTCAAGTCTTCAGAGCACCCGCACGCAGGGGGCCCTCGCAGGGGCGACGGCATTGCTAGTGGCCATCGCAGCCTTCAACATCGGCGGTGGGACAACCAATAGTACGAACGATCCTCGACCCGATGGAGGCCTCACAGAGGTCGTCGGCAGTCCCAAACTGCCCGATGGCAATGGCGGCAGCCCGCCACCCACGTTCGTAGACCAAGGCCAGTCACTCGCTATCAACCTTCCGGGCGATCCGGCACAGCCGGAAGCTCCACAGCCAGGGCCGACAGCCAGCCCCACTCCTAGCCCAACGCCAACGCCCACGGACTCGCCGACGCCCCCACCCTCGTCGGATGATTCAGTCTCTGTAGCTGCCGACGCTAGTAGATATCAGTTGTTACGACTTGACGAAGCACTTACGACAATCGGAGGACCAAGATAATGACTAGGCGGGGACTGAAAGCGGCGGTGACGGGGATTGCTCTTGCAATGGCGGTGGGTCTTTGGCTCCCAGGGGCAGCAGCTTCGACAATAGGAACGATAGCTGTGGGCCATCCGGTAACTTTGGCCCCCGGCGGCGTAACCGAAATGGCCTTCTATCGCGCTAATTGCAACATGTCTAGTTCCATATTCGCCCCTACCCAAGGTAAGGATGGTTGGGTGATCGATCTGGGGTCGAGCCTTAGCCACACTCTGAGTTTGACTTCGAAATCCGCGGGCGATGCTCACAGCCTCAGTTTTATGTTCTACAACTCGAGTTGCATGCTGATGTTTGGGGTTAATCAATATGGATTTCCCACTACACGAACGTCCTATAGCGGGTCAACACCCGCAGGGTCTCGTTGGGTGGTTGTGAATGGATTCCGCGGAGCAGACATCGAATTGACCTACACGGTTTCGTAGCGGCTTCTCAGTAATACGCTTCCCGCTACCAACGCTAGCGCACATGCGGCCGGTGGGATGAATGGGAATGATCCGGAAGAACCCAGGTCACCCACGTTGGCAAACCCTGCAGTTGCGAAACCCCCAAGGCTCAACGTCAGCATCAAGATAGCCACTGTGCTCTTGATGGTGCCAATCGAACCCCCCGAACTTCGTTGACGCGCCTTCGTTCGTGGTCTTTCGAATCGACCAAATAAAAAGACGAACGGTACGAGGAAAACGACAAGCATCAATATCCAAACCGGGCGCAGAGCCCACCACGCACCTGAACCTGCTTCGGGTTGAGGAAACCCCGTTGGCAAGATCGTTATCGATACAACCAGCAATGCGGTCAAGTGCCACAGAAAAACGGTCATGATCATCGAATTGGCGGCGATCACACTGCTCCAGGCCCTTCGCCCTTGAAGCCAACGTGAAACCATCGGGCGGGCGAGCATCGCAAGACCAACGAGCCATATGGTTAAGGCGATCAGGCAGATGCTGGGTGGGGTGTTGTTAGAAGCCCCTGTTCGTCCACCTCCGACCATGCTTTGCGCATAAGGGCCGAACTTG
>JBDSRR010000019.1:0-3267 GCA_039929185.1 Actinomycetota bacterium | reverse complement strand
TTTCAAGGTCGGCGTCAACCCCAATCACAGGAAATCCTCTAGCGGCAAGACTGATCGCGAGTGGCGAACCGAGCTTGCCCAGCCCAAACACGGATACGTCTTTTAGAGCCATGTGCAATACCTTAGCCGAAGCTGAAAGACGTCAACACTGACGGCCCCGGATCAAATCAAGCAACCGTTTCCCGCCCATGAGGAACGGCTTAAGGAAACTCAACCTGCCGGAAAGATAGATGTAATCCCATAGCCGGTACGGTGAGTTGCGAAGGGTAAGGGTCCTGTAGATCCCATCGGGTCGTACAACGTGGGTCGCGTGTTCTAAGTTGAATATCCGAGAACCCGCCAACGCAAGATTCAGGTTAGCTTCAGGGCCCTTCCACGCCATCTCGGTCCCGCCCGCGTGAGAGTAGTCGTGGTTCTGATGGACCGCTTGGACGACCTGAGACGCATCGATCAGCGGCACGCGCTTCCTCAAAGCCGCATACAACAACCAGTTGTCCCACGCTGTCCTGCCGACCGCAAACGGAGGCATCTCGCCGAAAAGTCCGCGCGTGTAAACGAAATAATCCATGCCCCCCTTGCCGAGTGGCCTTCCCCGTTCCAGAACGTCCTGAACCAGGTTCGCCTCCCATTTCGGATCAGAGAAATCGATAGAGCCGGTGATATCCAAGTCCCATCGCTCTCCCGAGATAAGGAATGCATCCTTATACCGTCTCACCTGCTCTAGGACCGGTACTAGGATGCGAGGCAGGATAATGTCAGCATTTACGTAACAGAGGATAGGAGTGTCCGTGAGGCGCTCAGCGCGCTCGAACATGTCGTTCACCAATGGGGTCCCATGCTTAGTGCGCAGCACTGCGGGCTCATGCTGGATGTCCAATTCATTCGCAAGCTCTGCGGTCCCGGAGTCGGCGCCGAACAGGACGATGTATGGCTTTGGACGCAAAAGGGTCCAACTCGTTATTGCATTTCGCTGAATGACCCCGGTATGTCCGCTGAATGCCTTAGGGATCCCGAAGATGGTCAGGAGCGGGACCGCGCCATTTATCATGTATGACCCACACTGACCTGCTCCTCTGGAAAAGCCTGATTGACAATGCCCCATCCCTCGTCATTGAAGATCATTGGACTTTTCTGCTTATCCATCTGAGATACCCACTTCTTGATCTGCTCAAAGCTCAAGTAAGGAACGAGCGGTGTCTCCACTCGGACTCGGTCCATCGCATCCTCTGTGAGACGAGGTGAGGGATCGACTTCGGACAACCATCCGTGTGAGTGCTCGATGTGATAGATGCGCATAGGGTCCGGAAGGAACTGTTCCCCAATTCCCGCGAAATGGGCGACGTACAAGAACAGAGAATCGATGTGGACTGAGAACATCTCAGCTTCGGAGTAGCCTCGCAACATGAACCAATCCTTCTTACTCATCAGCGTAAAGTCACCGCACGCGTTGGTGTGTATATCCACCATTCCAGGCTTGCGCAGGCTCCGTCTCCACCATGTTCGGACGGCTAGCGGGAAGGCGGTGCGAACCCTGGAACTGGTGAAATTCATGATGAATCTATTCAACCTTGAAGGGACCAGCCTCCCTGGAATGAAAACATCCTCTTTGACCCCTGCGCGCTCCGTACCGGTACGCTTGCTGACCCGGATCACGTTATCGCGGCAGAAATTCAATTGTTCGAGAATGGGACCTTCGGGGACTGACCCTGGAACGTCATAACGGTCCACCCTGTAATGGGACCCTTGTCGTAACACTCCAGATGCAAGGAGCGAGACAAGTTCCTCAGAGAAAAGGATGTCGATGTTTGTAGCGAGTACAAAGTTTCCTCTCGCTCTGCGGATCCCAACGTTCTTGGCGATCATCTGAAAAAGGGGTAGCTCTGCGGCGTATTTGTACTCCTTGTGGATTGCATACGGAACCGTGATCACCCGAATATCCAGTGTCGAGACCGGCCACCTCAATGCTTCACGAAGTGGCGGACGATCACGCGGGGGATTCCATTCCACCACGATGAGTTCCGCGTTCAGGCGGTGTCGTCCAGCTTGATCTGCGAGAGCATCGACAAACAGCTGCATCCTGCGTAGGAGCCCGCCACCATGATCATCGTTTCGTGAAGCCACGATGATGCTCAAGTCCTTCCCGCTTCGGGCGGATGGATCGTCAGCCAATGATCAGGATGGCTTAGCCACAATGCACAGATGCCAGCCAAAGCGGCGTTCGAGCCATCGGAACAACGGGCGTGGCATCCATCGAAAATACCAATTGCGAATGTACCTGTACTCGACGTAGTCCTTGATCCTATAAGGGAATATATGGTCAACGAATATCTGCGTAGATCGAAAGCCTTGACGCTCAAGCAGTTCGCGTCCCTCCCGGCGGGTATAGGAAAAGGTGAAGGGACACCCTGTCTGCGCCTCCGAATAGGCAGCTATCAATTCTCGTAGTTGCCACACCCTCAGCTTCCCGTGGGTCAACAAGATCCACAGAACTTTCCATGAGTGGCGGTGGTAAACCATGATTCGAATTTCACTGTCCGGATGGACATAGCTACGGAGATGAGCCATCACGCGTTCAGGATGGGGAGTGTGATGAACCACACCGAACGAGTACACAAGGTCGAAAGGCTTCGGGGGAACAACCGAGGTTAGCTCTTCTGCGTTGCCCAGGTAAAAGGTTATCTTGTCCGCAAGACCGAAGACCTCAGCCCTCTGCTTGGCGAGCTTTAAGGACTCTTCGGATAGTTCGATTGCCGTTACCTCGGCACCGTTTCGCGCAAAGTTGATAGTGTCGGTTCCAATCCCACAACCAATCTCAAGGATCGTTTTCCCTCTCCAACGCTCGAATTGCGCGAATGAAGGAATATGTGGCTCGACGAAGTACTTTCTCCATTCGACTTCCTCAAAGTACTCACGTGTACCCGAGGGCTTGTTGGAGTGACGGACGTTGCAGGGACGCCGATCCCAATACTTCTTGACTTCTTCGATTGAAAGGTCGGACGCGGCCATGCCACCTCGATCTAGGGCTTAAGCTGTATCTTCGTCAGGGCCCGAAACTTTATGTTGCGCTGGCACATAATAACGCCATCCAAATAGAGAAGGTGAAACTACCTACAGATTAAAGTTACGACTATGGATCGAACTGTAGTTGAAGAACAGGTAACTTCGGGTGGATGTCGTGAAGATCGACGTGGAGGCTCTGAAATGTCTTGTCCTAGAGGGGGCAACCAAAACATTGGCAGCGAGACATCCGGGCGAAGCATTCGCCTA
>JBDSRR010000018.1:0-9115 GCA_039929185.1 Actinomycetota bacterium | reverse complement strand
TGTCACAACCGAACAAAGAGAAAGATCAAAGGCATCGCTGACTGTGGGTGCCCCCAAGTGTTGGCAGGGTGGATCGAGGACGCTGTTTGGAATTCCGTAGTCGAGATACTGAAAGACCCCGACCGGCTCATGAGGATGGCGAAAGAAGAACTTAGCCGCAGAGGCATCCTTCAAAGCGAACCCAAGCTGAAGAAGGCGGTTGAGGCAATCGACCAAAAGCTTGGCCGCGCAAGGGAAGCGGCCGCCAGGATCGTGCGATTCCACGCCCAGGAAGGAACCCTCGACGACACGACTTTTCAATTGGCTGTTGGGCCTTTGAACGCCCAGGTGCATAAGCTCGAACTCGAAAGGGAGAAGCTGCTCAGCCTGTCACCTGAATCAAGGTGGCATTCAGACCGGGTCGCAATCTCTCAGGTTGGATCAGAGGTTCGTCATAGGCTCGACAAGCTCTCCTACGAGGAAAAGGTAAGGGTGCTTGCTCTGCTCGATGTTCGAGTATCTGTACGGCCCGATGGAGGACTGAGAGGCACGATGGCCGCGCCCATCAGCGCAGCCGTGAACGAGGAACCTAAAGTAGGCTCGAGTACATTTTCTCGATCTCGTCTGAGTACTTATCGTTGATGACGCGGCGCTTCAGTTTCAGGGTTGGGGTCAGTTCTTCGGACTCGGCGGTCCATTCGGCCCCCAGTACTGTGTAGCGCTTCACTTGCTCCACGTTCGCAAAACGCTCATTGGCCTTGGCGACCCACGCTTCGATCTCAGCGAGAACGACCACATCCACCGCGAGTTCTGCGGTCGAGGACCCAGCGATCCCCCGCGCTTTTGCCCAAGCGGGGGCCACTTCGTTATCAAGGACGATCAAGGCCGAAACGAATGGACGACGATCGCCTATTACCGCAGCTTGGCCGATCAGCGGGTGCTGCTTTAGAGCACCTTCGATATTCGATGGGGCTATGTTTTTGCCCCCCGCGGTGATGATGATTTCCTTCTTGCGATCAACTATCCGAACATATCCGTCTTCATCTATCTCACCGATATCGCCTGAGTGGAGCCAGCCATCGGAGTCAAATGTTTCAGCTGTTAGGTCGGGTTCCTTGTAGTAACCGCTGGCTACATTCGCACCGCGTACCAAGATCTCGCCGTCATCGGCAAGCTTGACCTCGACGCCGGGAATCGCAGGGCCGACGGTTCCCAATTTGTTAGCAAGAGGTGGGTTCAGAGAAGTGGGACCGGAGCCTTCACTTTGGCCATATATCTCTTGAACTTGAAGTCCGATCGAGTGGAAGAACTCCAAGACCTCGGTGGCGATCGGCGCCGCACCCGAAATAACATAACGGATCTCATCCATTCCCAATCCGGCCCGCACCATGGCGAGGATGGGGGCGATGCTGTCGAACTGTTGCTGCAGTTCCTCTGGCACGTCTACCAGCTTCGCGCGGTACTGCGCCACCTGTCTGCCTATGTCCAGAGCGAATGTTGCGAACTGCTTGCGCGTCTCATCGGTTTCTGCGGCGAGCTTGGCCTGAATACCGCCATACATCTTTTCAAAGACCCTCGGCACGCCGAAGAAAATTTGGGGTTTGACTTCCAAGAGTGTCGGCAACAGGTCGGCCACGTCGGGGCAGCAGTAGATGCTTCCTGCAAGTGCAGCACCGTTGTACATAGTGGTGAGTCGTTCAGCGATATGGGCTAAGGGAAGATACGAAACCATCTTGTCGCCGGGTGGTCGGGCTCCCACGGCATCAAGAGAGTGACCGGCAAACAAAGCGTTGTGATGCGTGATCATCACGGCCTTTGGGGGGCCGGTTGTTCCGGAGGTGTATATAAGTGTGAGAAGGTCTTCTGGATCGACCTTCTTCCACGACTCTTCGAACGCTGATGGATTTGCTGTGCCGAACTGCTTACCTGCGGCGACGATGTGGTCCCAACCGACGATCCATTCGTCATCTTTGAATTCATCGGCACCGGTTACCAAGATGACTCTGCGAAGGGTGGGTACTTCTTGTCTGATCTTGAGAAGTTTTTCCAACAACTCTCGATCTTCAACGACCGCCAATGCTGCTTTGCAGTGATTCAAGATGTAAGCGATCTGCTCGGGAGACGACGTGTTATATAGAGAGACCGGAACGCCACCCGCGTGCACGGTCGCGTAATCAGCCACGTAATGCTGGTGGATGTTGCGCGCAAGGATGACCACGAACTCGCCTCGCTTAAGGCCTTCAGACAAAAGACCATTACTAACGTCCGCTATGGCCTCGCGCATCTGCGGAAACGTGAGGTTCTTCCACTGCCCATCTTCTTTCCAACTGAGCGCTCGGATTTCTGGAAACCTTTCGGCTGCTTCGGCAAGCACCGACGGGATGGTCTTGCCAGAAACCTTTGCTTCGATGCGTTCGCGTTCTGCAGCAACATCGCGGGACATGGCTTGCCTCCTTATTGTTCGGTCCGTTGGATCAGTAGCGGCTTTACACGCACTTGATCTTTTCCTCGGGCGACCAATAGGTCGAGACGATCACCTGGCTTCTTTGAGGAGATTATCCGTTTGGCTTCCTCGGCGTCGACTATGCGCTTTCCGTCGATCTCGAGGATCACATCGTCGATCTGCAACCCCACTTCGTCAGCCGGACTGCCGACAACAACCTGACGTATGACAGCGCCTTCCTTTACAGAAAGGTCCAACTGAGCGGCGACTTCTGGTGTGACGGTCACCATCTGGACCCCAAGAAACGCTCTGGTTACTTTGCCAGCGGTCACCAACTGATCCACGATTGCCTTCGCTGGAGTGATGGCTATCGCGAAGCCGATGTTCTGGGCAGAACTCGCTATGGCGGTGTTGATGCCGATCACTTGCCCCGATGAATCGAGAAGGGCACCACCTGAGTTACCGGGGTTGATGGCGGCATCGGTTTGGATGAGGTTGTCGAGAAAGGCACCGTTCTGTTCGCGGATCGAACGTTCAAGGGCCGAAACGATGCCCTCGGTCACGGTTGGGCCTCCTGGCAGCGCCAGAGCATGACCAACCGCGATGACACGATCGCCAACATTGAGTTTGTCTGAGTCTCCGATGGGGGCAGGCTTCAAGTTGTCAGCCTCGATCTGGATGACAGCAAGGTCGGTCGACGTATCGCTGCCAAGAGGTTTCGCATTTAGTTTGCGGCCATCCGACAACAACACCTCAATCTTCTGAGCGCCCGCAACAACATGTGCATTCGTCAGGATATGGCCCTGAGTATCGAGGATGATGCCTGTTCCGGCCCCTTGCGAAGGCTCAGTATCGAAGAAAGAGTCGCCCGTTACCCTTTCGGTTGTTATGGCAACTATGGAAGGCCGGATGTTCTCGACGATCGCAGCTATCGATCCATCCTGCGGTTGAGGTCGAACAGAACCGCTAGTACGCCTAAAGATGCTCGTGCCCGACTGCGAAGGCGCAGCGACGTCGCTGGCAACTCTGTAACTCACCAGTCCCCCTGCTGTTGCTCCAACCAAGGCAGCAATAACGATGCCTGCAACACTTCGTTTGGGCTTGGTGACGGGGGCGGAATAGATCGACTCCGGCATCATGATTTCACCCCGGGTTTCATCCCGGGTTTTACCCAGGACATCTTGCCGAATCCTCCAACGTAACGGATCGCCGTAACGCTAAGTTTGTAAAAAGCGAAGTCATCGAAATCAACATACATGTTTGCTGACGGATGTTGCTCAAGATATCGGGTACGCAAGACCTCATCATCGACGATTTCAACGTTACCAACCAAAGTCACTCTCGCAAGAGCCAGCGAATCAGAGTGACCAGATTCGGCAACCATTAACGATGCTCTGGAGTCGGCCAGGAAATTCGCAGTGTGCTCGGCAAGTTTGCTTGCGAGAAAAACAGGGTTCAGGTGGTCATCCAAGACATAGGGCATCACCGACCCGAATGGATATCCGGGTTCGTGAACCGACCAGGTGGAAAGCGTAGCCTGATCGTTTCCTTTGATAAGGGCGTTGGCGGCCTCAGCGTCTGACATAAGTGGCGATTGTATGCTGGTTACGTGAATGCGGGGCCTGTTGTAGGTCAAGAAACTGTGAAGACATCACCGCGTCCAACTTAAAAGGGCCACGCCAGCGAAGACTGCCGCCACTCCGATCCACTGGTTGCGAGCTAATCGTTCCTTAAAGACAACCACCCCAAGCGTCAAAGGGACAAGCGGATAGGCACCCGAGGCGAGAGTAACTATCGAGATGGTACCGATCTGGGCACCTCGACTGAATGCCAGGAAACCCAAACCGTCAACCATCCCCAACACCGCGAGCATGCCCAAGGTTTTAAGCGACAATCTCTTGGCAATTCGCAACTTCGTAGTTGATGCCGCCGCCAGATACATCGCAGTGATCATCGACCTTGTGATCACCGCGGGAAGAAGAAAGCCAAGCTTGCGCGCGAACAGGCCGCTAAAGAAGGCGGCGCACCCGAAGCCCAAGAGTGCGCCAACTGCGAACAAAACACCGCGGCCGACCCGCTGCTGACCGTGTCGCAGCGATGCCATCATCACTCCCCCAACAGTCACGACCGCGCCGACTGACTGGATGAGGCTCAACCTCTCTCGAATGAATATGAACGAGAGCATGACCACGACGATAGCGAACGCGGACGCGATGGGAGTAACCACTGCGAGGGGGCCTAAAGCCAATGCTCGATAAAAGCTCAGATAGGTAAGGACGATCAGCACCGACTGGCCGAACAGCGCCAACAAGATGGGACCATCAACATCGACATCCGGGCGCAAGACGATGAACAAAGTCAAATAGATTGCAAGAGCGCCGACACTTGACACCAGCAGGGTCGTGAATAGACCCAACTTACGCGAATACACCGCAGCCAAAAAATCTGCAGAGCCCCAACACGCTGCGGCTATAAGCCCCAGCGCGACCGATGTTGAGATGGTCAGACTCTCGCTCTGAGCCAGGCTATGTCTTCAATCACTCCCGGTGAAGGCGTCTCGAAGATGACAACTTTGGCATTAGACGCTTTTACCATCGCCAAGATCGTTTCGGGGTCCATCTTGCCTTTTCCAATGTTGGCGTGACGATCGGCCCCGGTTCCAGCCAGGTCGCGCGAATCGTTGCAATGAATAACATCGATCGTACCGACGACCTTCAACACCCTGTCGATGACATCGACCAAGTCTTCACCAGCGGCGTGCGCATCACACGTATCGAAACAAAAGCCAACATCGAACCCTTCGAGCTGGGTAAAGAGCCGTTCCAATTGATCTACATAGCGCGCCACAGCATTGTTGCCGCCGGCTGTGTTCTCGATCAGAACTTTCACAGGAAACTCGCGCTCATCGAAGACCTTCCGCCAACGAATGGCACCTTCAAGTGGGTCGTCTTCGGCATGACCACCATGAACGATCACCCCGGCCGCCCCTACAGCGCTAGCAGCCTCGACGGTCTGAGCGAGGGTCTTTCGAGAAGGAACACGGATGCGGGGGGATGGATGACAAACATTAAGACGATAGGGAGCGTGGATGTAGATGGGCTTGTCACTTGCCCGGAGCAGTTCCGCATCGGGCCGAGGATCGGGTTTTGCAAAACTCTGTGGGTCGCCCAAGAACATCTGCAGGGCATCGGCGTTGACAGCGCGGGCATCGCCGAGTGGATCATCTTGGCCAACATGCAAACCAATGAGCATCGTCCGAGCCTATACGCGATTTCTTGTCATACCCATGTTCTATGTTGAGCAAGCCAACAAGACGAAGGAGGAAATCATGGCTAAATGCAGCACGTGCGGAAAGACGATTCGGATTCCCAAAGGGTGGTCCATCGGTCCAGCGGTTCGCAGACATTACTGGGCGAAGCATCGCGAGCGGATGGAAAGAGGTCGGGCCGACCGGGCCGCTGAATCCCTTATCGGCAAGCACTGATCGGCAAGGCTGGGGGCCGCGATTAGCAAGCTAAGGCGTGTACCTCAAGATCGTATCGGTGATGGTTACTCCTGTTGTCTGTCCGCCGAACACCAATGCCGACGTGCCGGTCCAAACCGCAGAAGTACCGCCAACCCTCTCAGGAAGGAATGCAACCACGTCTAACGCTCCGGTGGCCGGTTTGAAACGAATGATCTCGTCAGATGTGCCCGCTGTGGAATCGGTCCCACCAATCACATAGAAATTGCCCTGACCGTCAGTGACCGCACTTGCGATCTGCAAAGTGCGCGGCAGCCGGGTGGCAACGATGGCCAGCTGGTCAGCAGTTGGGTCGAATCGGAAGATTATGTTCGACGCGTTGGTACGCTGGCCGCCGAACAGGTAGGCAACACTGTCGCTTGAGTCCCAAGCAGCGGCGGAACAGCATCTCGCATTCGTCTCGGGCGTGAGGCCAGCGGGAAGTTGCGATGTCGATATTGCAGTCGTATCGGTCGTTGGGTTGTAGCGAACGATCTGGTTAACGAAACGATTCGCGCCCTCGAAATAGTAACCCCCGAAGACGTAAGCACAGCCACCGGGACACCCAGCCTCTGGACGGTCTCGGCCATCCCAAACCGCACTGGCGAATGCCCGGCCCCCAAGGGTGGTTCCTGGTGCATCTGGTGGCAATTGTCCCCTCATAGTTGTAAGGGTGTCGTTGTCTGAGTCATATCTTACGATCGTGTTCAGGTAGGTATTGGACCCTGTGATCCCGCCAAACAGGTATGCATAACGCCCAGTCCAAGCAACTGCTGAACCGGCCCTGCCCGGTGCCAAACGCGCCCCACTGAACTTCTGACCCCGGATCGGGTTGTAGATAACTATCTCGCTAAGGCGTGTTCCCGCGCTGTCTCCCCCGAAGACGTAGGAACAACCACCAGGGCATCCAACAGCGGGACGATCGCGGCCGTCCCACACTGCCGCCGACGCCCACCGCTTGGTGCCGAACCTGGCTTCGATGGTGGCGATCGGTACCTGGACATTTATATTCCTTGCAGCTGAGACCGCGCTGGTGTTACCGGCGGCATCGGTGGCTGTAGCAGAAAGAACGTTTGCGCCGCCTGCAAGCGCAACAGCAGCCGACCAATTCCCAGCGGTGTCGGCGACTTTGCTCGCTGCCTCGACGCCTGCAATCATCAACTTGACCGTCGACGTTGGCTCAGCTGAGCCCACAACCGTGACAGACCGGGACGTTAGAACAGATCCCTCAACGGGTGAGGTGATAACTGGGGGCGTGGGTGCCACGTTGTCGATCACGATCGTGAGAGATGCCGAAGCTAGGCTTTGGCGACCCAATGCATCGGTGGCGGTAGCGGTAAGGGTGTGACTGCCCCCTGCCAGAGTGACAGGTGTTGACCATTCCGAGGTTTGCCCGGTGGATGTACGTGCAACCTCGAGACCATTCTCAAAAAGACGAATGGTCATAGCCTGCTCGGCCACGCCCTTCAGGGTTACTCCCCCGGCGCCTCGGGTCGCACCGGGCGACGGCGAAGTGATAAGCGGCGGGTAAGCCTCGGCAGAGGGCTCGCAACCTGAGGTGGACTTGTTGATTCCTGAAAAACGCAGAGCTTCGCTTGATGCCAACCCGATAAGCGTGCTTGGGATGCCGGACCCATGGTCGATCGTATATTTCCTGAACCAGTCGCCGCCCAGGATGAAAGCTTCGTTGTTGTCACAAAAAGCAGCGCTAAGTCGCCTTCCTGACAGAAGGCGTTGCCCTAATGTCGTAACGCCGAAAGACGTAGGCGAGAAACGCTGGACGCGATCGCTCAGTATGTTCACTCCGTCAGCATCCCCGCCAAAAACATATGCATTAGTGCCATCGAAGATCGAGCTGGTGAATTGCAATGGCGTTGATAGCGAGGCTTCGATCGAGACAGCATCAAGCACGGGGTCGTAAGCCAAGATGTCATCGACTATCACTCCGGCGCCAGTAGACGATGCACCAGGCACGCGTCCACCGAACAAGTGGAAAAGTCCTCTGATCGGGTCGAAAACAGCACTAGTGCAGCACCGTCCGGACCCATTGACTTTTCCTGGCAGCCTCGCGTTGCGCACGCTGATGGTGCCCGACGAGGGATCGAATCGAAGCACTTGGTCGTAGTAGAAGACCGCGCCGTTGGACAGTTTTGAAGTACCGCCAAATATGAACGCGCAGCCCTCTGGACATCCGGGACGAACTCTTGGATCCCAGGCGGCGCTAAACCATGCGCGGGCTGAATTTCCAGCCTGAGATGGCAATCGAGCGGCCACTTCTGAGGTCATTCCGGTGATGGGGTTGTAGCGAACGATCCGATCGGAAATAAGTGTCTGTTGGTAGCCGCCGATTATGTAGATGTCGCGGCCGTCCCATATTGCACTTGCCCCCCAAACTTTGAGAGGCAGTCCGTTCAACATCAGCTCCCCTAAACGCGTAAGACGGTTCGACTTGGGGTTATATCGGAAAACATCGGTTGAAACGGCTTCGTTCCCACTGCCACGACCACCGATCAGATATGCGCACCCGTCATCGCAATCCTTCGAGGGGTCCGCGTTTGGAAGGTCACGCGCGTCCCAGACCGAGGCCATATCCGAACGGTCACGGATGAAATCATTTTCGCGGTAATGGGGTAGTTCCTCGAAGAACTCGACAGGTACAAGATGTGAATCGTGCCCAAATGCAGACCATGGACCAACCATTCCAACATTGGAATATGCGCGCACTTTTATCCACCACGGGGCAGACAATCCCGTTGGCACAGGTAGATTCACGGCATTGAGCGAGGTCTTACCTGTCATCCAGGATCCATTTCCTGCGGGCTTGTAGGCGTACTCGTAGGTATCGACCGAACGAAGAGTCGTTCCCGTTGGAAGCAAGGGAGGCGTCCACGAAAATTGGATGGTCCCGACAGCAGGAGGCAGTGATGTTCGAATGTCGGACGCCAACGGCAGGCCCGGCACGGCTCGGTGGGCGAAATCGTTATCGGCGTGATTGAGTAAGGCCTTGATAACCGATTGAGCCATCACGTCGTGGCCACGCCAGTTCGGATGGGCCTGGTCAGACTGGAAGATCGCATAGCACCGTGGGACGACTTCCCCATCGGTGGGCAGGCTGGTCACACATTCGCCGCTCGCTTCGGCCTCTGCAGCCGCGTCGTCAAACGCCTTCTCGGCATCGGCAACTACCACCT
>JBDSRR010000017.1:0-2767 GCA_039929185.1 Actinomycetota bacterium | reverse complement strand
GATGAGCCGCGGCCATGTTCTGACCGCAGACTCAGTTGGACGTTCGATCACGATGATGAAAGACAGAACGGGGCGGCCTTCACAGGTTCTGACTGATGCCGTGCTTGATACTCGAACTCGTTCGATAAAAGCGAAAACTGTGGGCCAAAAGCGCTATGTCGATGCCATCCGCGCCAACACCATCGTCTTTGGCATCGGCCCAGCGGGAACCGGCAAGACTTATCTTGCCGTCGCAGCAGCGGTTTACGCCCTGCAGCAAAGGGAGGTTAGACGCATCATCCTGTGTCGTCCTGCGGTTGAAGCTGGCGAGCACCTAGGTTTCTTGCCCGGCGACATCGCCGCCAAAGTGGATCCATATCTCAAACCCCTTTACGACGCTTTGTACGAGATGTTAGATCCCGAAGCCTATGCAAACGCGATGGAGCGAGGCACGGTTGAGGTGGCACCCTTGGCATTTATGAGGGGAAGAGCTCAGCCGTTGTCAAGCAAAGTACTCACTCCGATGGGCTGGCGCGAGATCGGCGGTCTTTCGGTCGGGGACCATGTCATCGGATCCAATGGTCAACCGACAAAAGTATTGGGGGTGTACCCGCAAGGCAGGAAGGAAGTCTTCCGTGTTACCGCCGCTGACGGTGCCTCGACTCTGTGCTGTGGAGAACATCTTTGGGCCGTGTTAACGGCTTCGGACAAGCGGCGCCATCGCCCCGCAAGGATCCTAGAAACCCAGGAGATGATGGGACAGCTTCGCTCCACCCATCAGCGCCGGTTCGAGCTGCCGATGCTCACGGCGCCGGTTAGCTTCCCCGAACGAGACGTACCCATGGATCCTTACGTGCTGGGATTACTCCTGGGGGATGGATGCCTGACAGGTTCAACTACTCCAGCGTTCAGCACCGCTGACCAGGAACTCGTGGACTCGCTCGCCGCTTCGTTGCCTGGCATCGAAATGAAGCACAAGGGGGGCTACGACTATGACTTGCGGAACACGAATTGGGGCCGAGGTGGTTTGCGAATCGCGAACCCGGTGACGGTGGTTCTGCGTGACCTCGAGCTGTACGACACTCGCTCCGCTACCAAGTTCGTGCCCCTTCAGTACCTTCATAATTCGTCCGAAGTGCGCGTAGCAGTGTTGCAGGGCTTACTCGACAGCGACGGCGGACCGGTGTCCCAGCTCGGACGCACCTGCAGGATCCACTACACAACCACTTCGCCACGCCTTCGCGATGACGTAGTCTTTCTGGTCCGGTCGCTTGGTGGGGTGGCCTACTGCCGCACCCGCTACGCCGAGGGGAGAAAGCCGGGACGAGTCGGGGGCCGCGACGTTGGCTATCGATCCGACGCCTACGTTCTGGATATTCGCCTTCCCGCCTCGATCGCCCCCTTTCGCCTTTTGCGCAAGGCAGTGAAGTATGGGGCGCGTGGCCGAAGGCCAATGCGTTTCATCGACACCATCGAACCGGCGGGAGAGGATGAAACGATCTGCATCTCGGTCGACGCGCCGGACTCTTTGTACGTGACCGATGACTTCTTGTTGACTCACAATACTTTGAATGATTCGTTCATCATCTTGGACGAGGCGCAGAACACAACAGCTGAACAGATGAAAATGTTTTTGACGCGATTGGGTTTTGGTTCTCGTGCAGTGATTACCGGTGATGTCACTCAGATCGACCTGCCTGCGGGGCAACACTCTGGTCTAAAGTTGGTCCAAGACATCCTTCTAGGGATAGAGGGGGTCGAGTTTGTGCATCTCGATGCGAACGACGTGGTGCGCCACAAGATCGTTCAGCAGATAGTCGAGGCTTATCGCCTATTCAACGAGGCTCAATGACCGTTTCCGTTATCTTGAATGACATGCAGTCTGTGACCGTAGACCACGTCCGCATCGAAATGGTTGCGACCAAGACCGCCGATGCCGAGGGTGCTGCCGGGGAGTTATCGATAACCCTTGTGGAAAGCGATCGGATGGCGGAGTTAAACAAGACCTACATGGATTCAGATGGTCCCACGGATGTTCTCTCTTTCCCCGTAGATGGCCTGGTCCATGAACCGAGTGATGGCATCGCCGACGTACCGGTGCTGATCGGCGAGGTCGTTTTGTGTCCGCAGGTAGTTGAAGATATGGATCTTGTGGTTGCTCATGGGGTCCTTCACTTGTTTGGCTACGACCACGACACGCCTGAGCATGCGGAACAGATGCGCGCCAAGGAACATCGAATCGTTGGAAGGTCAGGTGCCCAAGCCTGATGGATCCGACATGGCAGATCGGTCTAGCCGCGGCGTTCGTGGGTGTGGCGTTTATCTCGTCAGCCTGGCTGAACGCGATAAGTCGCCTTTCGATGGGTCGTGCCAATCGTCTTTGCGAAGAGAACCCGAAAAAGGGGGCGCTGCTGCGCAAGATCGCCGAAGATCCGCCTCGGTTCGTCACCTCGACGGCCTTGATCATGCTGGTAGCCCGAGTCTCTGCGACCGTTTTGATCACGTCACTTTTCGTCAGACATGCCGTAGCGTTCGCCGAAGCCGTTGCCATCCTGGTTATGAGTTTCGTTCTGTTCCAGATGGCTGAGATAGCCCCCCGGACCTGGGTTCTGGAACGACTTGATCGTGTCCTGTTGATCTCGGCTCGGCCCGTGTATCTGTTGGGTACGGCGCTGCGCCCCCTGTCGGTTCTGTTGCTCAACATCAGCAGAGTATTTCTGTTGATATTGCCTGGGCGAGGCTTGAAACGTGGTCCATTGACCTCCGAGGAAGAGATCAAATCGATACT
>JBDSRR010000016.1:0-12503 GCA_039929185.1 Actinomycetota bacterium | reverse complement strand
AATGTCTACAAACTTGAGGTCTTCGAGGTTCCCACAAACCAAGACATGGTTCGCGTCGATCAACAAGACAGCATCTACAAGTCCGAGGACGCCAAATGGAAAGCTGTGACCGAAGACATCGTCGAGCGTAGTTCCAAGGGGCAGCCTTGTTTGGTGGGAACGGTTGACATCGCAAAGTCCGAAAAACTAGCGGGATACCTTGAGCGTCGAGGCATCTCGCACAACGTCTTGAATGCAAAGAATCACGAACGTGAGGCCTTCATAGTTGCGCAGGCGGGGCGTATCGGAGCAGTTGTGGTGGCCACCAATATGGCTGGCCGTGGCGTTGACATCCTGCTCGGCGGTAACCCCGAATACCTTGCCCGACAAGAGATGACAACTCGTGGTTATGACAACGATGCCTATTTGCTGGAACAGATGTCCGATGAAGACAAGGCCGCCTATTTAGCGGAGTACCAGCCGATCCTGGACAAGATGAAACAGCAATGCGCAACTGAGCACGAGGAAGTAATAGACCTCGGCGGACTGTATGTTCTTGGTACCGAACGCCACGAATCTCGGCGCATAGACAATCAACTGCGAGGCCGTTCGGGTCGTCAAGGCGACCCCGGCGAAAGTAAGTTCTACCTCTCCCTTGAAGACGATCTGATGCGTTTTTTTGCAACGGGGATGATCAATACGGTGATGGAGAAGTTCGACATCCCCGAAGACATGCCTATCGAGTCGAAACTTGTTTCACGCGCGATAGAGCGTGCGCAGTCTCAAGTTGAATCGCAGAACTATGAGATGCGTAAGAACGTTCTTAAATATGACGAAGTGCTGAATAAGCAGCGAAGTGAAGTTTATGGCGCACGTAAAAGGATGCTCGAGGGTGAAGACTTCTCCGAAAAGGCCGCCGATCTGGTTGCTGATGTTGTTGAAAGCACGATGGCGATGCATTGCAACCGCGACGCACATGCTGAAGATTGGGATTGGGATGGTCTCGAATCAGCCATCGCTCTCATCCACCCTTCCAAAGAGTTGGCAACATTCGACCGAGTAACGGCGGATTACGATGAGGTGCAGGAAAAACTCGTTGCCGAGACGTTGCGAGCGTATGGCGACAGGGAGCAACACATCGGCGAGGAACAGTTCAGAGAGCTAGAGCGCTACGTGTTTCTGTCTGTTCTCAATGCCAAATGGCGCGAGCACCTTTACGAGATGGATCATCTGCGCGAGGGCATCGGGCTTCGTGGGTACGGGCAACGTGACCCGCTGATCGAGTACACCAGAGAAGGCTTCGACATGTTCGCGGCGATGATGAGCTCGTTGAAGGAAGATTTCGTTCGCTACATGTTCCATGCAGAGGTGAAGGTTGTAGAAGAGCCTTCCCCGGAAGCCGCCCAATCGCAGATGACCAATGACCCCACCCGTTCTGAATCGGCGTTCGCAACAGCACGCCAGGCTGCGGGCGTGGGAAAGCCCAATCAGGGGGTGGCTGGTATGGGCGAGCCAGCTCGTTCAGATAAAGTCGGTCGCAACCATCCGTGCCCATGTGGTTCCGGAAAGAAATACAAGATGTGTCACGGCCGGGAGGATTAGAAGGTGTTCGACGACCTTGCTCCCCGCATCGCCAAACTTGGGGCTCAGCTTTCCGATGTAAAGGAGTTCCTTTGACGTCGAAGCCAAGATCAAAACGGCGGCCGAGCTCGAGCTCCTAACCGCAAGTCCCAGTTTTTGGGACAACCAAGCCGAAGCAACGAAAACGATGTCGCGGATCTCGCGACTGCAAGACGATGTTCGGGCGTTCGAAACGTTGGCCGACAATCTCGAAGAGGCGTCGGTGCACCATCAACTAGCGCAAGAGGAATCGGACCAAGCGTCGTATGACGAGGCGATCGCGACCTTAGATCAGCTCGATTCTTCAGTAGCTGAGCTCGAGATCCGCACGCTTTTGTCAGGCGAGCACGACGAGGCAGATGCCATCGCGAGTCTTCACGCCGGAGAAGGGGGGACCGAATCGTGCGACTGGGCTGAGATGCTGCTGCGCATGTTCTTGCGATGGGCAGAACGTCGTGGGCTACAAACTCAGATTCTCGACCTTCAGCCTGGCGATGAGGCGGGCATAAAGCAGGTGACGTTCACGGTCAAGGGCAGATTCTCTTATGGCTTGATCTCGACCGAGCGCGGAGTGCATAGGCTGGTTCGAATCTCGCCTTTCGACTCTTCAAGTCGGCGGCATACGTCGTTCGCAAGTCTTGACGTCATCCCCGCGATCGAAGATGAGGCAGAAGCAGAGATCGATTCGAAGGATCTGCGCATCGATGTTTATCGGTCAGGGGGACCAGGGGGCCAGTCTGTGAACACCACTGACTCGGCCGTGCGCATAACTCACCTGCCCAGTGGCATAGTTGTTGCGGTCCAGAATGAGCGTTCGCAACTTCAGAACAAAGCTGTCGCGATGAAGATCCTTGCCGCGCGTTTGGCCGAACAGACACGGCGTGAACGTCAACAGGATCTAGAAGATCTTCGCGGAGAGCAGATGATCATTGGGTTCGGGTCGCAGATCCGCTCGTACGTCATGCATCCGTATCAAATGGTGAAGGATCGCCGAACCGAAACAGAGACCGGTAACGTCGCTGCGGTTCTTGACGGAGACATCGACCAATTCATCGCTGCGGAACTTCGGCGGAGAGCCTCGGGGCGTTAACCCCCACGGGCGAAGGTTGTAACTTTTCGCCCAGCTAAGCAGGAATACCGCCCCCGACGTCGAACCTTTCTTTTAAGGAATCAACAGGAAGGGTGCGATGAACACGCAGTCCCAGCAGTTTCGTCGCCTGACGATCTCACTTATCATTGGCCTCATCCTGGTCCCAGGTCAAGCCCAAGGGGTTTATACAAACGCTCCCGGGTGGCTGAGCGAGGGGGGGGTCCCTATCGGTGTTCCGGTTGGTCTTGACCCATCGCAGACCGGCGGTGGGCCACCGGTGTCTACGATCTCCGTGGGGGCCACAAACCTCACTAATCTTCGCCCACAACTAGCTGGCGCGACCAACACCGTCCGTGTGGGGTTGATCTCCTCAGGCGTCGACAAGTCCCTATTCCCCGAAACCCTTGGCAGCCAGATAACCGGCCGGAACATCGATTTATCAGATACGGTGGGATACGGAAGCTACGCAGCTTCGGCACTGCTTCAACTCGCCGGCGCCAATAACGGTGTCACCACGACCGTTTCTATCTCTTCTTACAACGTCTATCCCAGCGGTAGTTTCAGTCCAACCACCCTAATCTACGCATTGGACTGGATGTACCAAAACGCATCGAACCTAGATGTCGTACTGCTTGGATTCCCCCCAACAGACTTCCTTGACCCGATCACTGCTGCGATGAGTAACGACTCATGGAACAAAGTGATCGATGCCATGTTAGGTCGACCTTCATCTACCCCAGATGGTCCCGTCTTAGGTATCCCCTTAGAAGGCAATGCTTTCAACGAGCAAGGTGATTTGGAATACAACTTCGTAAACAGCCTTCGTCTTGGGATGAAAAACTTCGACCTTGCTCGTCGATGGATAGAAGTGCTAAACACCAAAGGACTATCAGTAGTCATGGCTGCGGGTGATGTTGGCCCCAATCCCCAGACCGTGATGGGCCTTGCCAACCTACCCTCTGTCATCACGGTGGGCGGCTACAACCCTGCTGGACAGATCTCACCCAAAAGCGCATCAGGTCCTTCCATCGATCTAAAGGTAAAGCCCGACCTTCTAGCACCTACCGGCATCGTGGGAGTGATGCCCCCTTCCTCCACACTGGCAAAACTACTTAAAGCTAGTAGTTCACTGAAACCCGACCGACCCGACTACCCCGCATGGACCCCGTCGGCAACAGCCAGAGCAGACACCACTTTGTCCGCTTCAACTGTGGCTGCCATGGCGGCAGGTGCTCTTGGCGCATCCGGCTTGCGCAACCCCAAGCTTCAACGAGGGGCCTTGTACGCTGCATCGACCCACATCGAAGGTGCTGCGATCTGGCGACAGGCATCTGGGGTATTGGGTGGGGTGAGCCAAACCGTTTCGATGCCAACCGCAACCTCGACAACAATCGATCCGCTAGTCCTTAACCATGGTGATCTTGGCTTTCAACCAGAAGGAACCTGGAATACCACCGTCACCGTTTCAACCGGAACCGTCACTGGTGCAACTGTCACCCTTACCGACTTCATCGGAGTCGACTTATTAGGCAAAGCCACAACCGGAACAGCATCTGCTAATGACCCGCCCCAAGTCACTGCCACCGTCACAAGCGCCGTCAATGTTGTTCTAAACGCAATCGCAGCAGTAACGGCCACCGTGACCGGACATTACTGCGGAACCTTAAAACTTGACCTCGCCGGCGCGACAGGAACCGTTGGCGAAACTCCTGTTTGCCTTACGACTGGCTTTGAGCCTTTGGGCAGGATCTCTGAGATTCACAACCAGTCTGCGAACAACGACTCCTTCATGCTCATGCCAGCGCTCCCTATAGGTGCGACAGTGCTCGATCATCCCCTTGCGTTGTTGCCGATCGACCCAACCAACTTCGGCTTAGTAACCGCTATATCTCAAAACAGCACCTGCCAGCGCTTCAACACCGCAACCGTCATCGACTTCCGCGAAACCTGCGACGGCCATGCACGTTTGCCTAAAGTCATGTCGGGCTACTATCGGATAAGAGAATTTGCAGATTATGGGGGACAGACCGAATCAACCGTCACCAACTCATCTACCGGAGCCACCGAAACCGTCGGTCGTGACCTTGGCCGCCCGATCATCTACTCATCGTTTGACACCTTGCTGCTTCCCAGGGACCCCCGTTGCGAAGAGAACTTCGGGAAGTGGGAGGACTGGGCTGGTCACGGAGACCCCGTACTCGACGAACGTAAATGGAAGTACTGCACCGATAGTGTCTTCGACGATGCCAAGGCGCTTTACGAGACTTCAACGGTGAATGTCGAGACTGCAGGACAGTTGTACCAGACCGCAACAGTTAAGAATGCAACCTTTAAGGCACCATACAACCGGTTCCTGGGTGGCTATGACGTGTCCTTAACAAGAGATGAGACCAGGACCGTCACCTCAACGGTCACCGACACCGTCTCTGCCACGGTCACTTCAAGCGTCACCGCTAAATCGCTCGTCAACATGGGATTCTTCCGTAAGTTCACCGAAGGGGCAAATATCGGCAGGGTCATTGACATCATCGATCCATGTAAAGACATGTCCACCAAGACCTTCTATTCAGACCAAATCACCTCGATCCAATCCATAGTCTCTTCTACCGTTGGCAACGGTCCCTGGCAATTCGGCTGCCTCAGTGCTCCCAACGGTGGGCTGGGTGCCACCTTGCTCGGTTCTTCAGGTGGTTCTGCGTCGGTAGGTTGGGCCACAGCAGAATATCCGTTCAACATTCCCACCCCAAACTTCGGTGCCCACATGAGTTTGAACTTCGCCTACAACTTGACGAACTCCTTCATCGTGGTTGCGGTCATCATGGGGCCCGATATCCGCATCGGATTTGTGACATCTGCGGGCACATTCCAGTTCCCGCCCGGGGTACCGACCATAGATACCTCTCAAGTTCCGGCGGTCGGTCAAGCTGAAGGCAAGGCAAACTTCGAGTTCAATCTAAACCCCAAGGGCTGGAGTCGTGGAAAGATCCTGTTTGCTATCGCTCCTTCCAGCGTCACAGCCGGTCCCGTTTACCAGTATCCCACCTACATCTCCAAAGCAGCGATCCAAGACAGTCCCGCCAACAACCAGACCCTATCTTTCGAACTGTCAACCTTCGAAGTGAACGATTGGCCTGCGGTTAACTACCCCAATCGTGGCATCGTGGAGACGCGTCAGGATCCTTGCCCCAATGCTCCACTAGATTGCGGGCACCTGTTCACCTTGAATTCCCAGTACAACCCCTATACGACCGATGTGCCGACTGGCACGTGGACCGGGGGACAGATCGGCAAGTGGGACCCGTCCTCATCATCGGTCACCCCTAACTGCCGCATCATCAATAACGGAACACGTAAAGCCACGGTCTGTGAGGATTGGTCCATGATCGTTCATTCCCCCAAGATGCCAGTTGTTGTGCCTTCTGGAATACCTGGCAATCCGACCTTGCCCCAATATCAGACGGCAACCGGAGCGTCTTTGATGGACGTACTCGATTTTTCTAGTCCCACCCAGACATCCATCGTTCAAGAGTTGATCGACAAAAAGGGTCGGCTTTACGTCCCCGCCCCTAGATACACCACCCAGACTGTGATACTTGCCCACAAATATCTTCCTCCAAATGTTCCTAGGAGTCTTTTCTCAAGGACATTAAAGTCAAACGGCACACACTTCGAACTGTTGAACTTTCCCATCGATGTCTTAGAGAAACATCCACGTGACATCGGGGTCTGCATCAACGACGGTACCGCCAGACCAGAAACTACTTATGGTGATGGGGCCCACTCGAGTAGCATCTGCCGCGGATACCGTGATGCCAGTAACAACTGGGTAGTCACAGACACGGCGGTATCGATGGTTCCCAAAGTGACAACTACCGCCGGTGCCAAAGTGCCCCTTCGTCCCTATGTGCCTTATGCCCAACAGGCCACCTTGTGGTACTGGCCAGCCCCACCGCCACTTCCAGAACCGCCTCCATGAACGCCCTAAGCCGAAGGGGGATAGTCACTCCGTTAATAAATGCTGCGACCAAGCTGAAGCCCATACTGTTTGCGGTCGCCTTAGTGACCTCCTCCATCCTCTCTAACCTGTCCACCGCTGATCCATTACGAAAAGGTAAGACCGTCCTAGTCTCTACCGATCCCAATGGCGACTCAGCAGATGGAGGGCATCCGTCGGTGTCTGCGGATGGACGCTATGTTGCATTTGAATCAGGCAACCAGCTGACCCCAGACGACACAGATGGGAACCTGGATGTCTACCGCAAGGACATGGCCACAGGCGACATCAAGCTTGTTTCGGTAGATGCCTTGGGCATACCTGCGGGCGTGTGTTATCGGAACCCCTCGATGTCGGGAGATGGTACGAAAATTGCCTACTTCGTCTCCTATGTCAATGACCTCACGTTGGGTTGCTACGTTGACCTAGTGCTGCTGAAGGATCTCTCGATAGGACAGACCAAATGGATACTTCCCCCATCCTCTGGGTATGTCTCAGACGTTTTTCAACTCTCCCGGGACGGGCGCTATGTGGTCACCGATAGGGAGAATGGTGACAGCTACCACGACACGGCCGTGATAGATGTGTCTAACGGATCAGTGGTTTGGACTTCTCCTTTCATCTGCGGAGGGTGCTTAGGTAGGGAGGGAGGCCTTTCGATCTCAGACAACGGCAGGTTCGTGACCTTCGATTCTGAGCGCCAGCACAACAGCCCATATAGCCAAGACAATGATGGTTTCTGGGACGTATATCTGCACGATAGGGACTTCGATGGCAATGGGGTGTACGACGAAGTGGGAGTCACCAAGGTGCGCACCTCGCTTGTCGGAATCCTCCCCGACGGTTCCTCCCCCCAGACCCTATACGGTGCAATTTCAGGCGATGGCAAGTGGGTGGCATTTGAAGTGACATTTGAATCGGGTATCATAAATCTATACCTACGAAATCTTACGACTGGCGTAACGGAGCTAGCGAGTTCAGGTGGGACAACTGACCTTATGTCGTTGTCAACAAGTGGAAGATTCCTAACTTTCGCGACTGTTCTTATGCAGATTCCAAATGATCTAAACCCAAGACCCGACATCTATCTTTGGGATCGCGAGTTACGAAAGTTGACCCTCATTTCATTTCGTCCGGATGGCAGCCAAGTTGCAGAGTACGCTTCGCATCCATCGATTTCCGCAGATGGCAGATATGTGGCATTTGGGGGCGGCCTCATTAACGGGGCTGTTTATCGTCGTGACCTGAATACGCCTTGCGAGGTCATCTGTGCTGAGGATTCTGTGCCCCCGGTGCCCCCGAGCCCCCGATTCCACCAATCCCACCCATCCCACCTATTCCTGTTCTACCCCTAAGGACGCCCCCCCCTACGATGCAGGTTACATCTGTGGGATAGCGTCGAGGGGCCCCAGCTTGGGTACAAATCCCTTATTGACCTCTCACCCTCAAAATGCTTGTGCTTCAGCTGGGCTCGCAAGTCCCAGTGCGGCAACGCCCGCATTGATGGGAGCACTCACTATCGGGGGCGCCAGTTTCGTGAACGCACCACCGGTGTTTGTGGGTTATGCAGGATCTATCACAACTTCAGAGCTTCATGTCTACAATGCAGTTCCCACCAACGGGCCGATTACGGTGACTGCTCACATCAAGGGAACCAACGCCACTGTGGCTGCTACCTCGAACAACCTGACCGGTTGCCTCATCTTGTGGTCTGCAGCGACTTCGACTGAAGTCGCAAAGAGCTGCTTTACCAAAACCGCAACACCGAACGATCTGACGGTCACCGCCACTCCATCAGGAACGGTCTATGTGATCGTGCGGCTTACTGCAGGGGGTGCGGTCGGTCAAGCCAGCATGCAAGTCAGCCACATCTCGTTTGCAACCGGCTGAACGCCTTAGGAGCCGATCGACAAAATGGCGTTTACGACATCGCTCGTGGCGATTCCTGCGGCTGCGAAAAGTTGATCGGGTTTGCCTGACGTCGAATATAGGTCCCCGACATTTACGAATGCCATAGGTGTGGGGTGGGTTGATGCAATGGCCATAGCTACGGCCGACCCGAGGCCCCCATGGGCGAAGTGTTCTTCTGCAACAACGATGCCGCGCGTTTGCTGGGCCGCAGCGACGACAGCATCAGTGTCAAGTGGCTTCACGGTGTGCATGTCGATGACCCGAACTGAAAGCCGGTCAGATAACTCCTCTGCGGCGTCTAGCGCCTGGGCGACCATCAACCCATTTGCAATGACCGTGACATCGGTGCCTTCCCGAACAGTGATCGACTTTCCGATCGTGACATCTGGCTCCGAGTCATAGATGACTGGCGCATCGGGGCGGCCTGTTCGCATGTAAACGGGGCCGACGTGGCTCATCATCTTGCGTGTCAAAGCGCTCGTCGAAGCGGCATCCGATGGCACTATGACCGAGAAACCTCCAAGAGCCGCGGCAAGGGCTATGTCCTCGACGGCCATCTGTGAGGGGCCATCTTCACCAGCTGATATCCCGCCGTGGCTTCCGACCAATTTGGCGTTGAGTCCCGGAAAGGCGATCGACATGCGTATCTGATCGTATGCATTGCACATCAGGAAACATGCGAAGCTCGCGATGACGGGTACCTTGCCGCTTGCTGCCAATCCTGCTCCGATGCTGACAAGGTTGGATTCCGCGATGCCGGTGTTCCAAGCGCGATCGGGGAATGCTTCGAAAAATTTCGATGTGCGGGTCGATTCGGCAACGTCGGCGTCAACAACAACGATGTTTTCGTTCAACCTGCCTAGCTCTAGCAGAGTTTCGCCAAACGCGTCTCGCGTCGCGGGTCCGATCGGGCGTGTCATAAGCCCTCCTCGATGTCGGCAAGGGCCTGGGCCAAACGGTCCTGTGTCAGTGGTTTGCCGTGGAAGTTGCCCTGTTCCTCTAAGTAGCGCACCCCTCGCCCTTTAACGGTAGTTGCCAGAATGGCTTGCGGAACTCCAACCGAACCGCGAGCCCAGTCAAGGGCTTTTTGCACTTCGTCTAGTTGGTGCCCATCGATCTCGGTTACGTCCCATCCGAATGCTCGCAATCGGTCTGCCAATGGATCAAGCGGCTGAATGTCGGCGATGGCTCCAGTTTGTTGAAAGCCATTGCGATCGATGATCAAAGTTATGTTGTCAAGGTTGTGAACAGCAGCGAAGGCGATCGCTTCCCAGACTTGACCCTCTTGCGTTTCCCCGTCACCCTGCAATACGTAAACCCTTGAATCGCGTTTATCCAGTCGAGCGGCGAGTGCATGTCCGATGCCCTGTGACAGGCCTTGTCCCAGCGATCCGGTCGATGCTTCGACGCCGGGCAGGCGCTTCATGTTTGGATGACCTTCGAGTCGCGAACCAAACTTGCGAAGTGTGATGAGTTCGTCAGTAGAAAAGTAGCCAGCCTCGGCTAGGAGCGCATAAAGAAGGGGAGAGGCGTGTCCCTTCGACAAGATGAAGCGATCTCGATCTTCCCAGTCCGGTCGTTTCGGGTCGTAGCGCAGGGCATCTCCGAAAAAGAGTGCGACGCCAATCTCAACCGATGATAGTGAACTCGACGGATGCCCCGAAGCAGCAGCTGTTGTGGAGGTGACGATATGACGCCGGATGCGTTTGGATATTTCTTCTAGTTCGTTAGCGCTCACGTACATATTCCTATCACATGCATGTACCGCTCATGGCACCGAGGCCGTGTTACGATTCAGGGAGCGAGCCCCATGAGGCTCGCTTTTGTATAAGTCCGCCGCGGAAAATCCGCCGCCTGACCCAGGGAACATATGATCCGACTTGAAAACGTAAGCAAGATCTACAAGGGCTCTGTAGCCGCCCTTAGCGAGGTCTCCGCCGATATCCAAAAAGAGGAATTCGTTTTCCTCGTTGGCCCATCGGGATCGGGTAAGTCGACCTTCATGCGGCTGTTGCTCAAAGAGGAAGATCCAACCGAGGGTCGCATCTATGTCGCAGGCAAGGACATAGCCCAGCTTCCCAACTGGCGGGTACCGTACCTGCGGCGCAACATCGGCTGCGTGTTTCAGGATTTTAGCCTGCTGTCCAACAAGACTGTCGCTGAGAACGTGGCTTTTGCTCTGGAAGTCATCGGCCGCCCGCGTCACGTTATCCATCAACGGGTTCCCGAGATACTGGACCTCGTTGGGCTTAGTGACAAGATCAACAATCGACCTGACGAACTGTCGGGCGGCGAGCAACAGCGTGTTTCTATAGCTCGGGCAGTGGTGAATCGGCCCCCAGTGTTGCTGGCAGATGAGCCTACGGGCAACCTCGACCCCGCAACCTCGAGCGACATCATGGCTTTGCTCGAACGTATCAATCAAAGTGGCACTACCATCGTGATGGCCACGCACGATCACGCGATGGTCGACCAGGCACGAAAGCGCGTCATCGAACTTGAAGCTGGCAAGATCGTACGCGACCAGGCACGCGGGGTTTATGGGATGGGGGGCACTTAAGGCATGGGCTTAAGAGTGGGATATTTCGCTGCTGAAACGTTTATCAACCTCAAACGTAATCTCTTGATGACCATCGCTGCGATCACGACCGTTTGGATTTCTCTGTCGCTGTTGGGCGGAATGATGATGATCGGTGAGATTGGGAACCACGCATTTTCTAAGTGGGAGGGCCAAGTCGAACTCAGCGTGTTTCTTCGCGATAGCATCACGCCCGATCAGCAGAAAGAGTTGGCATCAGCGATCAGCGACATGCCCGAAGTGGGAAACGTTTTTTTCGAATCCAAGGCGCAAGCGTTCGAGGAATACAAAAGGATGTTCGAGGATCAGCCTTCGTTGGTCCAACACGTCTCGCCTGACGCGCTTCCGGCATCGTATCGGATCAAGCTTAAAGACCCCAATTCCATCGACGCTGTCAAGTCGCGCTTAGTCGGTCGGCCGGGCGTAGAGGAAGTCAACTTTGGCGGCGATGTGGTGAAGCGGTTCTTAAAGGTGGCGAAGTTGTTCCGCACGATCTTTCTGGTCTTGATCGCCGTGTTACTTGGTGCCGCGACGATCCTCATCGCCAATACGATCCGCCTGGCCGTTTACGCTCGGCGCAAGGAGATTGGCATCATGAAGTTGGTGGGGGCAACTAACTGGTTCATCCGGGTGCCGTTCATCTTCGAGGGAGTATTCGAGGCCGCGCTGGGAGCGGTTCTTGCGACGGCAGTCATATTTGCGGCCAAGCTCGGGCTCGACCAACTGCAACTGACCAATGCCCTGATACCGGTCACGGTCGACGGGGGGTTCGTGCTCAGAGTTTTCGGCACTTTGTTAGGCACGGGCGTGGTTATAGGCGCTCTTGGTTCAAGCGTTGCCCTTCGTCGTTTCCTCGAGGTTTAGCAGTTTTGGGGATTTGTCGCTTATGATGGCTGTGTAAACATCTGAGGTAGGTGTGGTTTGAGTAAAACTCTGAGACTGATTGGGGTGGGTCTCGCGACTCTTGTCGCGGCGAATCTCTTCGTCCCGGCGATTGCCAATGCAACCGAGCGACAGACCCAGATCGATCAGCGCAAGCGTGAACTGCGCGAAAAGATCCGATCCGCCGATGCCAAGGCTAAGACGCTGGTGCAACAGATCGCTGAGTCCGATGCCCGCAAGGCGGCGCTCGAAAAGGAGATCGCGATCCTTTCGTCCAAGCTTGCCGCTGCAGAGAAGCGATTGCTAGCTGCCGAGGCAGACCTGGGCATCGCTCGTGCCGACCTAGTTGCGGTTGAGTCAGATCTTGCTAGAACCCTTGCAGAGGTCGATGACCTTAATGCCTGGCAAAACTCGCGGTCGCGACGTCTTTACGTCGATGGTGGGATGGG
>JBDSRR010000015.1:0-6321 GCA_039929185.1 Actinomycetota bacterium | reverse complement strand
CATTGGATATCTATGCAGACGACCAACTTCGATTACCCGGTATCGCTGATTACACCGTCCGCGAGAAAGTTCAGGCTGAATTAGAAGTGACTGGCCTGGATTCTTCGCGTCATCTGATCAGTTTCTATCATGAACAACTAAGGCAACTTGGGTGGACTCCTGCATCAAAACTCACATCGCTTCGCGGGAGATCGCAGGTTGTGGTTGCGGGGGTAAAGGTTGCGACTCAAACGCCACCAACCAAGTCAGGCCGACGGGTGGTGTTCTTAACCCTTGATGATGGAACCGGTCAAGCTGATGTGACTTTATTTGAAGATGTTCAAGGAAGATTCGCCCGAGTGGTGTTCGACGGGTGGATACTGGCCGTCAGAGGAACTCTGCGCCGCACAGGCGCTAAAGGGGTATCGGTGTTGGCGGAAGAAGTTATCGATCTAGGCAGCGATATCGATATGCCAAAGCTTTGGTATTCGAGTCCAGGTTCGCCAGGCAGATGAGAAGAACCACATGGAAGAGCCCGATCCTTCATGCCGACCTTGACGCTTTTTATGCTTCAGTTGAGGTCCTAAAGAACCCAAGCCTTGCGGGCAAGCCGGTGATCGTTGGAGGAACCTCGACCAGGGGAGTGGTGACATCGGCGTCATACGAAGCTCGTCGATTCGGGGTTCGTTCAGCCATGCCCACCAGTCGAGCTCGACGGCTCTGTCCCAATGCAAGTTTCATCCAGCCAGATTTCGGCGCGTACATGGACTATTCCCGGGACGTGAGGGCGGTCTTTGACTCGTTCTCGCCAGTTGTCGAACCGCTGGCACTAGACGAAGCATTCCTCGATGTGTCTGGTGCAAGCAGGATGTGGCCAAACGCAGCGACCGTGGCAGAGGCTCTGCGTGATCAGGTGATGCGTCGATGTGGCCTGCCTATCTCGGTGGGGGTGGCGCCAAATAAGTTCCTGGCGAAACTGGCTTCACGTAAAGCTAAGCCGTACGGAGTTGTCGTTGTGGAAGAATCTGGGGTGCTCGACTTTCTGCATCCGTTATCTGTTGGCGAACTTTGGGGTGTGGGCGAACAAACTGTGACGATACTTAAACGTTTGGGGCTCAAAACGATCGGTGATGTTGCTCAAGTCCCGTCAGCCACTTTGCAACGGGCTTTGGGGTCATTGGGCTCTCACATCGCAGCCCTTGCACACGGTGTCGATGAACGCAGGGTGACCCCAGATGCGCCCCGAAAGTCGGTGGGGGCCGAGGAGACGTTTGAGCGAGATCTTGTCGAAGAGGTCTCGATCGCCCAAGCCTTGCTCAAACTCTCAGACCGGGTGTCGTCAAGGCTTCGTGAACAAGGGATCAGCGGGTACACCATCTCGCTCAAGGTCCGATTCTCGAACTTCGCCACACTAACGCGGTCCAAAACCTTGAAACACGAAGTCGACAATGCCACCAGCATCTATGGTGTTGTAAGGCAATCGCTCGAGCGTGCAGGTCATGATGCCCCCGAAGGGCACCGCCGCATCCGACTTCTGGGCATCTCGATGTCTAATCTCACGCAATGGCCAGCATTCGAACAATTAAGTTTCGACCGCCGCCCGCATTGGGTAGAAGCTGATAGAGCACTAGACAGAGTAAGGAACCGTTTCGGAGAGGATGCTCTGGGCTTCGGTGCCCTGCTGGAAGATTGAACCTATAATCAACGGGAGTTCGGACGGAGAGGTTATGCCCTTATCGGATCGTGAAAACCAGATTCTGCAAGACATCGAGAAACAGTTGTCTGAGCAGGATCCAAAACTAGCTGATCGAGTCGGCGGGCATAGCCTGCGCGAAGAATCGGTCCAAAAGGTAAAGCAGGGCATAGCTATATTCGTTGCAGGCTTTGGCCTGTTGATCGCTTTTTTCGTAACCGTGCAAATGGTACTAGGTGTACTGGCGTTCCTTGTGATGGTTGCAGGGGCGACGCACACGTTTCAAAACTTGAAGAGATTACTTGCCGACCAAAAGGTCCAAGCAGACTCTTCCGAAGTGAGTTTATTGTCGCGCGTCGAGCATCGCATCCGCGATATGCGTCGGCGCGATGAAGCAGATTAACGGCAGATTAACGGCAGATTGATGAGAACGCGAAAGAATTTTGCCTAACTGTACGAAAAGATAGTCGCGCGCCTTGCGCTAAGCAACTGTGGTTTGTTAGAAAGACAGCTACACCAATTCGAGTTTCTTTTTCCATGCAAACTTTCATTCCCAAAGGAGTATTAAATGGAGGGGTTTAGTGTCCTTCAGGCATGTCGGTTTACGTCATGCACGACACATCAACTGAGGTACTGGGACCAGATCAAACTGGTTCGTCCGAGCATTCAACAAACAGGTGGGCGCCCCGGCGTACGGCGTTTGTATTCGTTCCGCGACTTGGTCGCATTGAAGGTCGTCAAGTCTCTGCTCGACGGCGGTATGTCATTGCAAAAGGTCGGGCGGGCATACGACTACCTGCGCAAAAAGGCGGGTCTCGATGAACATCTTTCGGAGGTCAAGCTCATCACTGATGGCCAGAGCATCTTCAGAGTGGCCAAGGATGATGGCGAGATTCTCGACGCACTCAGACAGGGTCAAATGGCCTTTTTCCTTGCCATCGATGAAATTACGCGTAACCTCGATCAGGGAGTTGCTGAATTCCTTCGTGATCGCGAGGAGTTCGTGGCAACTTTGCGTCACGCCGAGGACCAGTTGATGGGAGCCAAACGGGCGTCCAGCTAGAAGTTCTCATCGTAGGTGCTGGTGTTGTTGGTACCGCGGCTGCACTTGAGCTGACTAGGCGCGGGCACGAGGTTGGTGTCATCGACCGTTTCGCTAAAGGACACGTTCGTGGATCTTCTCATGGGCCTGTTCGCATCTTTCGCCTCGCCTATCCAGACTCTGATTATGTAAAGTTGGGGGTTGAAGCCCTCGCCGATTGGCAGCGGCTTCAGCGTGATGCGAACGAGGACCTCATCGTCACCACGGGTGGACTCGACGTGGGGGCTGAGGCATTCGATTGCGCTGCGGCGATGACTGAGCACGGCGTTGACCACGAGGTTATTGCCGTCGACGAAATTGCCGAGCGCTTCGGTTATCGGGTTGGTTCCGAAGCCGTTTACACGCCCTCTACCGGAGTTATCGCGGCAGAGCGAACCGTGCAAGTTCAAACTACCCTCGCTGAGCGGGCGGGAGCAACCTTCAGATACGAGGCAGCGATTCGATCGTGTTCCAACGAAGGCGACCTTGCCAGGGTTGACCTTGGCGACGACCCGGGCATAGAAACGATCCTTTGTCGAGTGCTGGTATTGGCTGCCGGTGCTTGGGTCGGCCCCCTGGCGGCGACAGCAGGGATCGAGATGCCGTTGTTCGTATCATGCGAACAGGTCGGGTATTTCGATGGACCCGATGTCGAGACGGTTCTTATCGATCGCGATCATCCGACCCGTTATCTAGTTCCCAAAGTCCACGATGCTCCTGGGATTCGAGTCGGACTGCATCATTCCGGCAGGCCCGTCGATCCTGACGACGGCCCATTCGCCCCTGATGATGCGATATCCGAGCAGAGCAGCCAGTGGCTCAGACAGGTAACCGGTGCCGAGGTTAACCAGGTCCTAGCCGAGACATGTCTTTACACCAACGCTCCTCAGGAGGACTTCATCCTCAAGCGTCACGGCGCGATCGTTGTGGTCTCTGCCTGCTCTGGTCACGGCTTCAAATTTGCTCCCAGGATGGGCAGGGCGGTGGCCGACATAGTGCAGAACAAAGACCCGCAACTTCCTGGGCGTTTGGGGGCTTGGTGGCGTCCCGGTTGATTTATACTTGGCGAGACTCATGCCAGGTTCATTAAAGGAGATGAGGCTTGGGAAGGTCGCTGATACTAAATGCGTCTTACGAGCCGCTTTGCGTTGTTCCTGCCAGGCGGGCATTGGTTCTCGTCCTAAAGTCAAAGGCCACCATCCTTGAGGCCGATAACGGAGTGTTTCGCTCTGAGAAACTGACATTAGCCGTACCGTCCGTGGTTCTGTTGAATTATTTCGTCAAGGTTCCATATCGAGCCCGCAGTGCGACGTTGTCAAAAAGGGCGGTGTTCTTGCGGGACGCCTATGAATGTCAGTACTGTGGGGCTGGCGCTGAAAATGTTGACCACATCAGGCCTCGTTCTCGGGGAGGCACTCATACATGGGACAACGTTGTTGCCTCATGCCGCCCCTGCAATTCGCGCAAAGAGAATCGATCGGCCGATGAAGTAGGTTTGAAACTCCGTCGGCCGCCGAGCGTTCCTCAAGAAAACCTGTTCCTAATCATCTCCGTTGGCAAGCTGCATCCCAGCTGGACTCCCTATCTGCCGCTGATTTCCGCTCAACAAGCGTAAACAGAACTACACTTATGTAACTTTGACAACAGTGGTTGCGCGCGGGCAAATTGTGAAGAAAGTCGCTTAAGTCATCTGTAATTTGTGCCGAATTGCATTGACGGTGGTGTGAAAGGGGCGTAAAGTGGCGCAAAGTGGTGAACAGAGTAGCTGGGAGCGTGCAAATTGTTGTTGGGCCAATTTCAACACACTGTTGACGTCAAGGGACGGGTTTTCATCCCCGCTCGTTGGCGCGAAGAACTCGGTGAGTCCGTGGTCGTGACCGAAGGGCTCAACCGCTGTCTATATGTCATGCCCTCTGACCGGTTCGAAGCAAAACTCGAAGATATGGAGCAGCAGCCCTTGGAGCACGAGGCGACTCAAACCTATTTGCGGGTGCTTGCTGGTTCGGCTTCGGAGGAGCAGGTGGACAAACAAGGGCGGATGAACATCCCTGAGCATCTTCGTCAGTACGCAGGTTTGGGAAAAGAGGTTTTTGTCGTCGGAGTCTCCCGCAGAGTCGAGATCTGGGACAAGGACTCTTGGACTCGCTATCGCGAGGCCGCTGAAGTCAATTACGAATCGATCGCCCAAAAAGTTCTTCGATAACAGAAAGGGAAAAGGTTATGGACGCAGTATCTGCATCAGTATCAGTGCCTGCCAAAGGTTTACTTTCCGAATTGTCGGAGACAGTGCTTTTCCTTGCCATAGCCGGTTTGACGATGGCGGGGTGGGTGGGCATAGCCCTCTTCTTCGTGTCGGCGATGCGGTGAAAGCCACGTGGCGTATGACCATGAGCCGGTCTTGCTGCACGAGGTTCTTTCGTGGCTGAGTCCGACACTTGCTCTAGGTCTACCGGTGGTCGACTGCACGCTCGGAGGCGGTGGGCACTCGGAGGAACTCCTGCTGGCAGGCGCAACTGTTATCGGGATAGACCGAGATCAGTCGGCGCTCGATGCTTCGAACCAAAGACTTAAACGCTTCGGTCACAGATTTATCGCAGTAAAAGGAAATCTTCGTCAGATAGAAAAGGTGGTACACGAACAAAGCCATGAACAAGTTGCGGCAGTGCTATATGACCTCGGGGTTTCATCTCCCCAACTCGACCGCGCCGAACGTGGTTTTGGGTTTCGGGATGATGCTCCTCTCGATATGCGTATGGATCACTCGGACACTCTTAGAGCGGCGGACATAGTGAATAATTATTCATTAAGTCGGCTCGTCGAAGTCATTGGGGGCTATGGAGAGGAGCGCTTCGCTCGCAGGGTTGCGAAAGCGATCGTTAGCAGGCGCTCAACCGTCCCCTTCGAAGGCACTAGGGATCTTGCCGAGGTGGTGAAGGCGGCCATACCGGCCGCAACCCGACGCACCGGCCCCCACCCTGCCCGCCGCACTTTTCAGGCTCTGCGTTTAGAAGTCAACCAAGAATTGGAGGCCCTCGAAGCGTCGCTACAGCCCGCGATCGACCTGCTCGCGACTGGGGGCCGCGTAGCGGTCATCAGTTATCACTCGCTCGAAGACCGGATCGTAAAAAGGACGTTTGTCGCTCAGGCGAAGGGGTGTATCTGCCCCAAAGATCTTCCCCGGTGCGCATGCGGGCTGCTCCCCGAGATCAGGATTTTGACTCATCGACCAGTGCGACCTTCACCTGTCGAGGTTGAGCGAAATAAACGGTCAGACAGCGCGCGACTGCGGGTCGTCGAGAAGCTGGACGCCGCCTGATGGCTACTGTTCCAGCGCGCGACGGCCACCTTCAAAGACCGCGCCTTAGGGTTGTCCACGACGGAATGGTCGCCCGCCCTGGGGGAAAGCGGCCTGTGGGAAAGTCAAAGCGAAGGGCTCGCGCGTCGGCTCGCTTCAAATTCGCGGTCGCTACCAGCGTTTTGGTGTGCGGCATGGTGTTTGGCCTCGTGCTACTCAACATCATGGTGGTCCAAAGCTCTTTCCGGCTTGCTGATATCCAGGTGAATGTGG
>JBDSRR010000014.1:0-2288 GCA_039929185.1 Actinomycetota bacterium | reverse complement strand
GGTCTGGAGACCTTCTTGTTCGGCGGACCGATCGCCTATTATCGGGTGCTCAAGTGAGCGCAGAGTGAACGGTACAACTAAGGCATGCAACGGACAGCGCCGACGCTTCGCTGGCGTCGCCGCCGCTGATTCCCAAAGTCGTTATACAGAGACAGAGGTGCAGCGATGAAGATTCCGGAACTCTCCACGCAGCAACGAAGTCGTCGCGTGCTGGTGTACGGGGGGATATCGGCATTCATTAGTGCATTGTTCAGCGGTTACTACCTATCAAGCGTCCTCTTCTACCCGGTCTTCCTCTTCCTGCTGGTGCTCGTGATTCGACACGCCAAGAGGACTCAAGCGCCTCTTCCCGCTCTGCAGCTCCTCGGGATTGGTCTTGCGATCGGAGCCATGCTCATGCCTCTGGCTGGCTACGTCGGAATCACCTTCATCAGCGACCTTGATCCCCGCGACACCGGTTGGAACCACCACCCGATCTTCTACCTCTACATCTCCGCGCTGGCATCTCTTGTCCTGAGCCTTGCCGGGACCGGCCTGTGGGGAAGGAGAGGGACTAATGAGTCGCCCCCTGTATAACTTGCGTGTGCAACGGACGCCCGGCGCTTCGCTGGCCGGCGCCGCTGGCACGCCGATCCGTTATACAGATTGGATTCCCCAATGGCCGTAAATGAAGTTCAGCAAAATGTCGCTAGGTTCGAAGCTCTTGTCCGTCTCCTCAACTGGGAAAACGGCATGTTCGTGGGGTTTGTCGCAGTCGGCTTCGCTGTGGCAGCCACCAGGGCTGGGTCGTCTGCGCTGGCGATCTCACGTTGGTCGATCGTGGTCCTGACCTTGGCTACCGGGGCAGCTCTGTTAACCAAGACGCAGTACCGGCTCAAGTCGCACCCTCAAACGGGCGAATTGGGCTTGAAGTTTCAGAAAGAGATGTTGCGGCAAGCTAACGTTCGCCGCCATGCCCCTTTGTATGTTGCCCCCCTGATCTGCGGACTTCTGATAAATGCTTGGGTAGGCCGTTCGATCTTCAGTGTTGGGCTAGCAGTTGTTATCGGTGGTGCCCAATGGGTGAATATCTTCCTCTCGCGCTTATGGCAGCGGCAGGCCGAAGCAATGGAACCGGACGCTTCGCTGGCCGGCGCCGCTGACACGCCGATCCGTTAGCATCGCCCGGTCGCACCGACACGTTGTGCACATCCAGCCCCACATGTGTACGGTTTGTCCATGGTCTGTTCTCCTTCCTATGTGGATATGTCTGCGGCCCTTCTGCAGGTAAGCCACGATAAATTGGAACAGGATCGGCCTTTCCATACTCCTTATGCAGGTTTGGTTTGTCGCTGAAATGGCTGGACGAATGAAAGGGAAAAGGCCTAGCCGACTCGATCCCGGAGGCTTCGCAGAAGCAAGGGTGCCTGGCGAGCGGAACCGAACCCCTCCACGTCATGATGATGCGCCCTTAAGTCGGCGGGGAAAGATGGTCTATTACGGGCTCTTGGTACTGATATTGGGAGGGGGGATCATCCTGATCATGTTGTTCAACGGTAAAGTTGGCTGATGAACACAACCCGCCAATGCAACCGACCGCTCGCTACGCTCGTGTCGGCTGATTGGCCATTACGTTAGGCAGAGAGACGATGATTTGGAGCGAACTTTCGAGCCCACTGAAATGGGCTATAGGGCTGACCATCTTTAATGGCCTCGTTGGTCTAGTCCTCGCGACGGTGGTCATCTCAAACGGGTATCCGGGCTTGGGTTTATATGGTCTGGCGTGGTCCCCTGCTCTGTTTGTCTGCGCGTGGGGTCTAATTCATCTGTACCGATGGGCTCGAACTGCGACCATCATCATTTCGGGTGGCGGTTGGCTCCTTGACATCATCCTTAATCGCCGCATAGGTATCATCAGCACCACGCTCATCGTTTTTCTCATCCTTATACTTTCCCGTCAGGTTCGAGATGCATTCTCGGTGGGATTCAACTCGCCACCCGTGCAAGGTGATGAGCACGTTGCCTAACACGCCGTTGGAGCAGACACCGGGCACTGCGCTGGCCGGGCACAGCTCAACCGCCAAGCCTTTAGGCCCGCACGTGGAATCGGAACTCGCGGGCGAGACTCGCAAGATATATGACCGGATCGCTCGGACATATGCCATCAGGTGGGCGGAGATTCCTGACGGGCTACTTCCCTTCATGGAGCTACTCGTCCGCCATTCCGAGCAGGACGGTCTAGTCCTAGATGTCGGGTGTGGTCACGGGCGAGACCTCGCTTGGTTTGAGCGCCATGGAACGCGAGTCCT
>JBDSRR010000013.1:0-4016 GCA_039929185.1 Actinomycetota bacterium | reverse complement strand
TGCTGCAGCGGCTGCCTGTGAGCTGCCACTTCCTCGGATGTACGAGGGTGCGTAGAGTGCCTTCGGGTTTTCCCGTTCGATCGTCGAACCGTAGGAGCGTGGCCCGATGATGCGACGTCCGGGGGCGACGACGTCTGGCTTGTTGATTCCGTCAGCTAGTGTCGGGCCACGAGAAGTCCATTGGGGAAGGGTGTCGTCTGAAACGTTGGTGTTGCCTTTATCGTCATATCCGCCAACCGTGATGACGAATGGGTCGTCACCAGGCTTGTTGATGGTTCCAGCGTTCGGGCCACCGTTTCCGGCGGAGACGACAACGGTGATGCCGAGTTGCCAGAGGCGCTCAACCGCGTAGTTCAGCGGGTCGATCTTGTACGACTGAGTCGATTCGGTGCCCCAAGACAGGTTCATTACCCGGATGTTGTACTGGTCGCGGTATGCAGCCACCCAATGCATGGCCGCCAGCACCGTCGAAACATCGGCGGCACCATTGGCGCCAGCAACTTTGACGCTTATCAGCGTCGCTTCGGGGGCTTGTCCAACGTAGGCACCGCCCGTGCTCGAGGCCGAGTCGTACCCGTCTCCGGCGATGATGCCCGCCATTACTGTTCCGTGCCCGTATGAGTCGATAGTCGATCCCTCACCCGAAAGGTCGGGGCCGTGCACAAGTCGAACCCCACGTGCGTTGAAGTCATTCATGGGGGAGATGCCGGTGTCGATGACCGCGATGCCAACTCCCGCACCAAGGTTTCCTTGAGCCCAAAGTTGCATGGCGCCTGTGGACTTGGGGGCCGATGAAGCAACGTTGGCAGCGTCATAGCTAACAGACTCGAATGTGCCAGTCCTGTTCACAGACAGCGACCGAAGATTGGGGTCGGCGGCTAAGTCAGGGACAGAACGCGCCGGAATCACGGCTTCGAAGCCGTTAACGATGAACAAGGGCTTAAGGACGCTCCCGCCAGTTTTCGTGACCGCAGTCTCAAGGCTGGTGTCAGAGGAATCACTCTTTCCAACGATGACCGACACTCGCTCCGATGGACTGTCCAGGAAAGTTGCAACCAACGCCGGATCAACCTTGTCAAGATTCACGTTAGCGGCAAGGTCAGCCATGGCTGGGGCGAATTGGCTGAAAACGGACAGAACCAACGCTATAGCTACGATCGACCATCGGCGGTCGATTCCTCGGTCCAGTGTCTGCGTCATGCGGTGACCTCCTAAGGGTAGAGTCTTTCAAATGTCTTATGAAACTATCGGCGGTTGGTTCTTCCAATGAATAGTGCATTCGGCCCAATTCCGGCATCGAAATGACTACGTAACGTGTTGACTGATCAGAGGCTCTATCTTGTGACTGGGTGTCGCTTGGATCTCGACGACTTCCTTGCTCAAGTGCTCTCATCAGGCGTCGATATGGTCCAATTGCGGGATAAGACTGCAAACCCCGACCAGATTTCAGCTAGCGCTGAGGTCTGTCGTCGGCGGACCTCGGAAGCGGGGGCCTTGTTCATAGTCAATGATCATCCAGAGGTCGCGCGAGATTCCGGCGCCGACGGCGTGCATCTTGGTCAGGACGACATGCCCGTCATAGAGGCCCGCAGGATCGTTGGTCCCCAAAGCCTGATCGGGCGTTCAACTCATTCCCAAGATCAGGTTCGCGAGGCGTCCGCAGTTGAGTACGTCGGCGTTGGGCCTGTCTTCGCGACCCCCACAAAACCGGGACGCCCGCCCGTTGGCGTCGAATTGGTTGAGTTTGCGGCAGCGTTTTGCGACCTGCCTGTTTTTGCCATCGGGGGCATCGATCTTCGTAACCTGTCCCGGGTGATCGATGCCGGTGCTCGCAGGGTGGCCGTGGTTCGGGCATTGACCGAGGCCCCCGACCCTGCTTCGGTGGCATCGAAAATGAGGCGACTACTCGACCAAGCGCAGCCATGAGGAAGCTCTACTGGGGACTCATAGCGATACCCGTATCGATAGCTGGCCGGGTTATGGGGGCCGACACCTTGACGTTCGTTGCCTCGATCGTGGCGATAATCCCCCTTGCAGGCATCATCGGCCGAGCGACGGAAGATTTGGCCACCCACGTTGGACAACGCCTGGGAGGCCTGCTCAACGCAACGATGGGAAACGTGACGGAATTGATCATCGCCACGTTCTTGATCATGGCTGGCGAGCTTGAGCTAGTGAAGCTGTCGATCACAGGATCGATAATCGGCAACCTGCTGTTGGTGCTCGGGGCATCCTTCTTATTAGGGGGAGTGCGGTACCAAGAGCAATCATTCAACGCGAAGGTTGCGGGGATGCATTCAGCGTCGCTTGCCCTTGCCGTTGTTGGCATCATGATGCCCTCGATCTTTCACGGTGCTGCGCCGAGCGCGACCCTTGTCGAGGAAGAGATCATTTCTGCGGGTGTCGCTGGGGTTCTCATCGCTCTATATATTTCATCTTTGATATTTTCCTTCGTCACTCATCAAGAGATGCTGACTACCCACCATGAATCTGGGGTGGCCCAGTGGAGTAAGAAGTTTGCCTTGGCAGTGTTGGTAGGTGCGACGGTAATGGTGGCCCTCGAAAGCGAGATGTTGGTGCACTCTTTGGAACTAGCGAGTCAAACACTGCGCATCCCGAAACTGTTCGTCGGGTTGATCCTGGTTCCAATAGTTGGTAACGCAGCGGAGCATTCGAGTGCCATCTTGTTGGCGATGCGCAACAAGGTCGACACTGCGATCGAGATCGCTATCGGTTCGAGTACCCAGATAGCCATGTTTGTTCTTCCTCTTCTTGTATTCATCTCGCTGTTGGTTGGAAAGCCCATGGATCTGTTCTTCTCAGGGTTCGAAATCGCGGCGGTCGGATTATCTGCCGCTGTCGTTTCTTTGATCTGTCTCGATGGGCGTTCGAATTGGCTGGAGGGGGCCCAGTTGGTTGCTGCGTACACGATCATGGGCATCTCCGCTTACTTCTTATGAGAGCCATCGACTTTCACGTTCACCTTCCGACCGTGGAGTGGATCGACGGAAGTCTCGGGCCTTACCGCGAAGCAGCGGAGGCTTACTTTCGCAAAGTGGTGGATATACGATCGGCCGAGCAGATGGCGCAGGAATACGCCGCCAACGACATCTTCGGAGTTCTTCTTGGCTGGGATGCTGAAACCTTCACTGGATGCCCGCCACTTCGCAACGATGACGTAGCGGCGATAGCCAAGAGATTTCCAGAAACCTTCGTCGCTTTTGCAAGTGTCGATCCCCACAAGACCGACGCGGTGAACGAACTAGAAAGAGCGGTTGTGGAGTTAGGTATGAGTGGCGGAAAGTTCCACCCATCTATGCAGGGGTTCGATCCGTCAGACGAGCAGTTCTTTCCTTTGTGGGCCAAAGCAGAGGAACTGGGCATCCCGTGCCTGTTTCACACAGGAACATCAGGCATCGGGGCCGGTATGCCAGGGGGCCAAGGGATAAGGATCGACCGTTCTCATCCGTTGCTTCTCGATCCTGTTGCAGCGGCCTTTCCCAGTTTGCGTATCATCATGGCTCACTTCGGTTGGCCATGGCATATGGACGCGATAGCCATTGCACTTCACAAGTCGAATGTGTTCTTAGAGATCTCCGGATGGGCTCCCCGTTATATCCCACCGGAGGTCTGTCGCGAGATGAAAGGGCGGCTTAAGGGCCGATTCTTGTGGGGGAGCGACTACCCATTCTTTAACCCGATGCGATGTCTGAACGAACTCCAAGAACTTGATCTGGTGTCAGACGAACTCCTGTACGAAAACGCTCGTAGCCTGCTGAACCTGCAGTCATAGTTCACAATTAACCCATGTCAGACTTTCTTGAGGCTCTACGCGAGCGCGTAATCATCTTCGACGGCCCCATGGGCACGTCTATTCACGCCTCGGGAGTGACGCTCGACGACTATCGCGAGCAGGAGGGCAACTCCGAGGTTCTCAACTTCTCTCGTCCCGACATCATCCAGGGGATCCACGAGAGTTTCCTCAAGGTTGGCTGTGATGTGATCGAGACCAACAC
>JBDSRR010000012.1:0-6927 GCA_039929185.1 Actinomycetota bacterium | reverse complement strand
CGGAAGCAACCTCTGACGCGACCTCGTAGACGATCATCTTCGGTTCAAAGACGGCATCGATGTCGCGTGTTGAACGGCGCGATGCGTAGGCCATAGCCATCGCGGCACCACCTATGACATACAGGTCAGCTGTTATCCCGCGGGCGTCGAGTTTCACGCCAAGGGCGGTTAGGCACCGGAGGATTTCGTCGCGGTCCATCGTCAGTGCCGGTGGAGCATGTCGGGATGCACGAAGATACCTCGGCGGCGAAAGGCGGAAGGTGAATGGGCGATCAGGATGGCTCGAAACCCTTTAGTTTCAGACAGGAACCAGAAGTGGTCAAGGAAACGGTTCGGTTCATTCGCCCACGAGGGCAGGTTCAGATGATGAAGACCCGCGAGGTATTCCGCTAGCCCTCCCAAGAAAGCGTCTGCCCGCGCATTTTCGCTTGTGGCAGGTTCGTCTATGGCGTTTTGGCGCTGCTCAAGCGTGCGGATCGAGAACTCGTCGAGGAATTCAAATACGGCGAAAAGTAGATCCTCACCTGCGAGTACCCGGCGACCGACGTGTGCAAGCGTATGCCGCAACAGTGTGTCTGGAGCTGGATGGTCTCGATACCAATCTCGAAGGGTCGTGCTGTCCGAACGTCCCGCCTCTATGAGTTCGTCAAGGTTCATCCTTCGATGGTAGCGCAGCTAAACGTTGGCGTATCTGCTCCCCGAGGATGGATCCGACGTCGAGCGTCGGTGGGTCAGTGGCTAACTTCATCAGTATCAAATTTGCTTCTTGGACCGCCTGAAGGGGAGAAATCGACTTGGGCCGGTGCTTCATGGCGAGGGCAGCCGCATCAGCAAGATAGTGTTTTATCAGAGCCTGCCTTGCGGATCTATCGCCTTCTCGGGCTCGGCGTATCGTTTTCGCCAGGTCTTTGTTTGCGATCTTAGGTTGCCCGGCGGCTTCGGCCCGGAAGTCTCTTAGGCCTTCTGCTTCAACTTCGGTTTGGTCTTGTTGCATGGTCGGCATCGCAGCGACTATTAGCGCTTCGAGTGCCCCACGTTCTATCCCAAACTCATTGAGGAGATCGGGTCCGATACCCTCGCCCGCTTCGATAAGGGAAAGAGCGATGTGACCAGAATAGATCCGTTGGTATCCGAAGGCGACGGCCGTACGAAGTGCGATGTCCAAGACATTTCTGGCTCGGGGTGTAAGAGTCGTCGGGATAAGGAAGATCCTGTTTCCTTTGCCTTCGAGTTCTTCAACTCGTGTGCGTATCCTTGTGATGGATAGGCCAAGGGAACGTAGAGCCTTACCTGCGATGCTCTTGGGATTGGCAAGCATGCCAAGAAGAAGATGTTCAGTGCCGATAAAGTTGTGTTTTAATTTTTGCGCCTCCTTTTGCGCTGATTCGAAGCAGAGTTCAGCTTCTTCGCTAAATCGATAATGAGCCCACCGGGACTGATGTCGATGATGGACTGCCTGTTTTGTCACCCCAAGGATCTTGCCGATCTCCGACCAGGAATGGCCAGCCCGTCTGCTGGCGCTAACGAAGTTACCTACGACTCGATCGCTTATGTCTGCTAGGTGCACCTGTAGTTCAACAGCAGCTGCCACTTGATCTAGCGGGTTTTGATCCGAATGACCCTGTCGGATGAACTGGGCAAGTTGCTCCATCGTGGGAACAAGGTTGGAAGCTGACATTCGTCAATAATAGATTGACGACTTTAGCTTCGTCAATTGGGGATTGACGATTATCCTAAGGTTGCTTGTCGTTTTGCATCAAGGAATCGTTCAAGGATGGTCGTATCTTCCATAGCGGCGGAAAGATCCGAAACCAAAACCTCGATGGCGCCTAGATCGAGGACAGGTCCTTGGCGTCTCAGTATCCCCAAGACATCATCAAAATCCCTCGGCCTTTCGGAAATGATCTTGTGGATGACGAGGTCTTCTGGCGAACAGACGCTCACCCACTGACCTTGGAACTCAACCTGACGTGCTCGCGCGATAGCATCGAACTCGAACGTCAGCAATCCCAGGATCAGGTCGACCGGTACTCCTTGTCCGGTCATTAGCGGCACAACTCTTGTGCGCTCAGCTAGAGCCCGAGGGTCGGGGGCCATAAACTTTCCTAGTTGGTTGCACACGTGCTGTACGTCTTTCCAATCTGTGAGATCAATGTCAACAGTTATGTCTAGGTCCCTTGTTGTTCGTGGGGTGCCCCACAACAGGTTCGCAAATCCACCTATCACCATGTACGGCACCTTGTTTTTCTTCAATGTCATGGCTATACCCACCAGCGCGCTCTCAAGATCCTTCATCTGTTGAGCGACGCGAGGATCTGATGCATCCGTCGGACGCGTTCACCTTTTTCTTCGATCGAATCTTCCGACAGGGGGCCCTGCGACCGTGCGATTTCAAGAGCCTGCTCATTCCAGGCAAGCACCTCTTCGAGGTCCAGAGGCAGCATCGGCTGTTTGCGTTGCCACTGCTCGTACTCCTTGAGGCCTTTTGAACGAACGTCGTGCAGTAGGCGGTCGAGCTCGGAGGCAGGTATCCGATAATGGCCGGAAGGCAGCCGGACTGACCGAATCTTGCCGACCTTGGCCCAGTTTTTGACGGTGTTGATAGTTACACCCAAGGATGCAGCGACCCGACCGGTTGTAAGCATATCCACGCTCTCAGAGTACCATCAAAGTCATCAAATTCATCAGTTATGGTGCGAGTGTTCGGGCGAGTTCCATCGACTCGTCATTCCAACTAGGCCAGTTGGAGCGCGGTTCTGCGGAGGCTCTTGCGAACACCCAAAGGCGCACACGTTCATGGTCGATCTCAAGCAGGTCTGAAAAGTGTTGGATGGTCCCCAGCGGGTCTGTGCGCATCCGGGATGCGCATCCGCGAAGGTGCTGTGTTGCATCGTAGGCGGGGTCGCCAATGAACGGTTTGGGATCGATCACCAGCCAAGGCTCTCTCTGCGCTCGAAGGACATTTCCTGCATGCAGATCCGTTGCGAGTAGGACGTCGCCAGATGTGGGCCGCGCTAGCGTTTCGAAGAGGCGTAAGCCTTCTTGAACTAACCCCGGATCGGGCCAGCGTGCGGCGTCGCGTTTGGTTTCGTCGCTCCAATGGGCAGTCATGGTGGAAAGTGGTCGGAAGCGATGAGGTTGCCTTGGACTTCGCCAAAACCGTCGCAGGAGTTGTGCTATCACTACGTCTTGTTCTGGCTCCGTTAAAGACCGTAGGGCGTTTCCCGGATCGCAACTCTCGAGGAGCATGCCGTTTCTGGCATCATCGGCTTCGATCAGTTGCACTGTCGGGTCGCCGTTTAAGAAACGCAATGCATCGATCTCGTGGTCGGCCTCCATGTGTGGCATCCCTATCTTTAATACGACAGCCTCTTTACCTCGTCGAATAGCTCGAGCCACCCAGGCGCAACTTACGTCTTCATTGTCAAAGGGCGGTCCGACTTCGAGTGACCACCGTTGTTGCAAGTCATGAACGACGCCGTCAAGCTGTGCAAGCCAAGCTGCGCTCTCAGGTGTTTGGCGGCAGGTCTCAATTAGCCGACCTGGGATCGGGATAGGCACGACTATCTAGCGCTATCTGCGAGGAGGTGCGCGTCGGATAGCACGTGTCACGTGCAGATCGACGCGAACCTCGCGGGAGGGGAGGGTCAGCGGTTCATGTCTTTTAGGACTATCCAGATCGAGGCGGCGGCCCCGCCACCAACCAATACTGCGATCACCCAAAGAAGTTTGATCAGGGGGCTGGAATCGACCAGCGTGAAGATCAAGGGGATGAGTAGGAAAACGCCGAGCATCACGACGCCGAGGGTTTTTGGTGTGCCATGAGCCGATGATCTGCGTAACTTGGCAGTCGCCTGGTTGCGCTCACGCAGAACTAGGGCGTCGTAGACCTGGCGTTCGATGGGGTCGCCAAGCACCCTGAAGGCTTCGTTCGCCTCGACCATTGCGTTATTGGCGTGCGTGGCAACTGCCTCAGGCGACATGGCGTGGCGGTCAGGGTGGTATTCGTTGGCTCGACGACGGTATGCCTGCTGGATCTGGTCGCGGGTGGCATCGGCAGTGACCCCCAAGACGGCATAGTAAGAAAGCTTTTTCTTGCTCATAAAAAGAAATATTACGCCGCGCCTATTGACAGGGTGAATCGAACAGGTGTACGGTTCTTGTCCCGAACAAACGTTCGACCCCCCCCCTGGGTGGGTGGGGGAACTTGCAGAGGGCAGAGGTGACAAGTGAGCAAAAAGTACAACGAGGCTATTTATGTTGAAATGGCCGGGGTTGAAGTGGCCGGGGGCGCCCTCCAGCCTGTTTCGTTCGCTTGGCGTGGCCGCCACTACAGCATCCAACGCTTGCTCAAATACTGGCGAGAAGCGGGCGAAGCGTGGGACCCCGAGCGTATCCGTGACCACGAGATCTTCCGAGTTGAGGCCGATGGGGGTACGTATGACCTTAGGCACGACCGGACAAAGAACAGCAAGCCTCAGGCATCTGTGGCGCCGGGGCATTCCTGGCTGCTCATAAGGGTGTGGGACTAGCGACAGGCGTCCGAAGCTAACTCTCCGTGCGCTCCCAGCTTCGGACGCCTGTTACCCACCTGCATGTCCATTCGAATTATTCACTGCAAGACGGCGCGTGCAGGGTTGATGATCTGGCCGTAAAGGCCGCTGCTATGGGCATGGATTCGCTTGCCCTTACCGATCACGATGGCATGTATGGCGCGGTTCGCTTCAGTCTCGCTTGCCGCGATGCTGGGGTGCGCCCGATATTGGGGGCGGAGCTTGAATGGGGCGATGGTTTTCACGCGGTCTTTCTTGCTGAAAACGCGACCGGCTGGTCCAACCTTTGCCATCTGGTCACCGAGATGCACCTTAGTACCAGAGCACAGTCGTTAATGCCAGGTGCACGACCGCGTACGACTTTTAGTTCCATCGCACGATATAGCGAAGGGCTTTTCGCTTTGAGTGGGTGCACTAAAGGAGAAGTTGCTTGGTATGCAGAACTAGGCCGCATCGAGGAAGCGACCGCCGCCGCTTCACGCTGGCGCACTGTCTTCGAAGATCGGTTCGCTATCGAACTGAGCAACCATCTTTTGCCAGGCGACGGCCTACGCAATCGAAGGCTGCTGGATATCGCGCAATCATTGAGCCTTAAGAGCGTAGCCACTAATAACGTCCATTACGTGACCCCGCAGGATTCAGTTATTCACGATGTTTCCGACTGCATCCGTCGGATCGTCGCCCTGAGCGCAGCAACGGCCCCAAGGAAGAACCAGGAGTACTGGCTTAAGCCGTCTTTACAGATGCAGGCACTTCATCCGCAAGAAGCCATCGATGCAACCCGCGATATCGCAGAGCGATGTCGCTACGAACTTCCGTTCGGAAGCTTCCATTTTCCACAGATGGGGGCCACCTCCACTTCAGTGTTAGCTAAACGCTGCTGGGATGGCGTCCGCCGTAGGTTCCCAGTCGTCACCAAAGCCATAGAAGAACGCCTGCAGATGGAACTGCGCATGATCCGCCGTGGCGGCTTTTGTGGTTACTTCATGGTGGTTGCTGACATCGTTGACCACGCCAAACGGGTACTGGGTATCCGTTGTGCCTGTCGCGGCAGCGCCGCGGGGTCGTTGGTTGCTTACGTGCTCGATATTTCCGATGTCGACCCTATCGCTTACAACCTTGTCTTCGAGCGATTCATGAATGAACATAGGGTCGAGATCCCCGATATCGATGTCGATTTCGAATCTCAGCGTCGTGAAGAGATGAACGCTTACATCCTTGGAACTTATGGCAACGCCACCTCGATGGTTGCGATGATGCAAACGTATCGGGCCCGCGGGGCATTGCGTGAAGTTGGCAAAGCGTTGGGCATTAACCCATCTGAGGTCGACATCGTTGCCAAAGCGTTTCCGCACGTTTCTGCCAAGCAGATCCCCGAAGCGCTTGAATCGCTGCCAGAAGTCGCATCTATTGGCCTGAAGGCTTCACGATTCGAGATGCTATTTGACCTAGCGGCCCGTATGGACGGGTTCCCTCGCCATCTTGCTATGCATCCGTCTGGTGTGATCTTGTCCGACGGAAACCTGGCCCACCTTATGCCTATGCAGCGTTCATCCAACGGGTATCTCGTGAGTCAGTTCGATAAGGACGATGTTGAGGCTCTCGGACTTGCCAAACTCGATGTGCTTGGTGTCCGGATGTTCTCGAGCATGACACTGACTTTGGAACAGATCGAACGAAGGACAGGTGAACGCATCGATCTAAGCGTCATTGCCCGTGACGACCCAGCGACCTTTGAACTTATCCGCGACTCGCGCACGCTTGGCTGCTTTCAGATCGAATCACCCGGACAGCGTGAACTGCTCGGCAAGTTCCAGCCAACGACGTTTGAAGACTTGATCATCGACATCTCCTTGTTCCGCCCGGGGCCCATGAAGGCCGACATGATCAAGCCTTTTCTGAATCGTCGGATGGGTTTAGAAACCACGCCATATGCGCATCCATCACTTCGACCCATCTTGCGCGAAACCAATGGTGTCATCGTTTATCACGAGCAAGTGATGCGCGTTATATCGGCGCTCACTGGCTGCGACCTGGGCGAAGCCGACAAGATCCGCCGGAATCTAGGGTTCGCGACGGGGGTTTTAGAAAAGGCAAAGCGCCGAGGATGGGACGCCGACGCTGCGGAAAAGGTCTGGGAGGAAGTGCGTTCGTTCGCATCTTTTGGGTTTTGTAAGGCCCACGCAGCGGCCTTCGCGGTTCCCACCTACCAGTCAGCCTGGCTGAAGGTGCACTATCCGGCAGAGTTCTACTGCGGTGTTCTGACTCACGACCCAGGCATGTATCCCCGTAGAGCGATATTGGCTGATGCCAGGGCCCACGATGTGCCGATCCTTGCGGTCGATGTGAACCACTCGATGCACCAATATGAACC
>JBDSRR010000011.1:0-2532 GCA_039929185.1 Actinomycetota bacterium | reverse complement strand
GCTTTTCGCAGTTCGGCCGCGTTCGTGAAAGCCTCGTTGCCGCCCGAGTCGTCGGGCCATTCAACGGATTTGTTGAAGCAGGCCTCGAAGGGAGCATCCTTGCCCAGCACAAGCGGCGGATACATCTTGGCGAGTTTGTCGCCCACCGCATAGGGATGGCCCAAGACTCGGGCGGCATCACGCATGGCAGCCTTGGCCTTGATGGTAGAAAAAGTGATGATCTGAGCTACATGGTCCTGCCCATACTTTTCGCTCACGTAGCGGATGACTTCGCCGCGACGGCGCTTGTCGAAGTCGATATCGATATCTGGCATCGACTTTCGTCCTGGGTTCAAGAATCGTTCGAAGGGAAGGCGCCACCTGATCGGATCGAGATCAGTGATTCCTAACGCATAAGCAACGATCGACCCGCCTGCCGAACCGCGCCCTGGACCGACCCTGATCTTGTTGCGCTTGGCCCACTGAACGAAGTCCGCCACGATCAGGAAGTAACCTGCAAAACCCATATCGTCGATGACTTTGAGTTCATATCGGAAACGTTCCTCGACCTCAGCAGAGACACCGCCATAGCGCCCTCTTATCCCCTCGTCAGTTTGTTTGCGAAGAAAAGATTCGAGCGTTTCACCTGCTGGAACTTGGAAGTTTGGCAGCAGCATCTTGTACAGCTCGATATCAAGGTCGCACATCTCGGCAACGCCAACCGTGTTTTCAATGGCGTCGGCAAAGTCCGGTAGCGCTGCGAGCATCTCTTCAGCCGTCTTCAGGTAGAACTCGTCGGTGTCGAACTTCATGCGCTTGGTGTCTACCAACTCTTTACCTGTTTGGATGCACAGGAGCGCGTCATGAGCTTGAGCATCGTCTTTGTGCGTGTAATGCGAATCGTTTGTGGCCACCAGTGGGATCGAAAGCCGGTCGCCTATCTCGCGGATCTGCAGATTGAGCGATGTTTGATTTTCAACGCCTTGATTTTGGACCTCAAGAAAATAGCGATCGCCGAACATCTCGCGATATTCGCTCGCTGCTTGGATGGCTTGCTCACTACGCCCGTTGACCAGGTGGCGCATCAGTTCAGAGGACAAGCACCCGGAAAGGACGATGAGGCCGTCGGAATAAGTCGAAAGGATCTCTTTGTCGAGACGGGGCCGGCGGGCCCCCGGTGCGTAACCTTCGAGGAACCCGAGCGACGAAAGCTTCATGAGGTTGTGATAGCCAGCCCTGTTCTGAGCGATCAACGTCAAGTGGAAGTAGCGGTCCTGGTTATCGATGGGCCGATCGAACCTTGACGCCGGTGCAACGTAGGCCTCCATGCCGACCAGAGGTTTGACTCCAGTGGCCTTGCCTTCCAGGTAAAAGGGGATGGCCCCATACATGACGCCGTGATCGGTAAGCGCAACCGCAGGCATGTCGAGCTCTTTAGCCCGGGCAAACATGTCAGGGATACGGCTCGCCCCATCGAGCATCGAGTACTCAGAGTGCGAATGAAGATGAACGAAGCTCAACGGGCCTCCTACTTACATGGCCCCGAGGAAGAAATCACAACGGTGTAATTAGGGCGTTGGCTCATATTACTCCGGTCGCGGTGCCATGGGAAGTGCCGGGGGCCAAATATACCCTGGACATCGTCACTATCGTCCACGTTCGCGTCGATTTGCACGTGTCACGTGCATTCTGACGCGAACCTCTCCTCTACTCGGGAGAATATGTCGCTTTGACTGCCAAGTCCTCTTGCCCGTCGGGATGAATGTTGAACATCACGATTTCGAGTTGACCCGGGGACGCCCCGCTAACGCTGATACGCCACCCCCAGTCAGGACCAGGCGGCGCTGGATAGCTGCCACGAACTTCCAGCGCGTCGCCCCCGGCTGCGCCGGTGCATTCCAAAACCTTGCGGCCCATGTGAAACGTGTCGATCCAGTGCGCCGTTACAACCATCGAGTCCGCGTCGTACCCGACTAGCAGCGATCCCTGTTGAGGGTCTCCCTGGAATCCCCACGTCTGGTCAAGCCGAACAAATTGCCCGCCCAGGACGGGCATGACGTGGAGGACAGATGACGACTCATCCGCCGCCTCGCCAGGAGACAAGTAAAGCCAGTTGGTGCCACGCCAGATCCCAACACAGTCGAGCAACCTGTCGAACCCAGTCATGTTGACACCTCCACATCGTTCTCGATAGGTTCGTAGAGACATACCGAATCGCCTCGGGTCCGTCCCAGTACGCGGTACGCGCCTGACTTGATTTTGCCACTTCCCGGCATGATTGCCGGAAGAAATCTAGGGATCCGGATCGGGACCTGGATCGGGTGGGTCGTTGAAACGGGAATCATCTTGGGCGATGGCACTGATGACGTCGCCCCAGTGCTCGTTGGCACCATCCCAACCGGAGATCGAAGTATCAGAGTCGATATCTAATCCCCTGTTGTGATTGTCAGTGACTATCGCATCCGGTGTAGTTGCCACCGGGCGTACAAGTTCAACCAGGTCGCCTCCTTGGGACGCTGGCCTGCGGAACCTGACCACATCTGGTTCACCTTC
>JBDSRR010000010.1:0-1694 GCA_039929185.1 Actinomycetota bacterium | reverse complement strand
TCGGCTTGGTGATTGGGAAGATGAGAGCGGGTGACGAGAATCGGACTCGCGCCTGAAGCTTGGGAAGCTTCCGTTCTACCATTGAACTACACCCGCACAACCCCGACATTCTAATATGCGTTCATGATCCTTTCTGACCGAGACTCCTTCGTGCTGCTTCGAGAATTTCGTGGTTGAGTGAAAGTTGGCCTGTTCCTTCCTTTAGAGCCTGAACTAAGGTCACCCCCGCAACAATTCGCTGCCGTTGTTGAGATCGCGATGGCGGCCGAGACCTTGGGCTATCACTCGGTCTGGATCGCGTCGCGTCATTTCTCACCAGCCTATGCATCGGTGGGCTCTCCGTTGGTCTTGCTTGCGTCGGTTGCTAGGGACACTTCTCGCATCGTGCTTGGCACCAGCGTGGTTTCGCTTCCACTGGAAGATCCGCTAAGACTTGCCGAAGACTTCGCAACTGCAGATTGCTTGTCTTCGGGCAGGATCCGTTTGGGGGTTGGGACCGGCGACGACCCCCCAGCCTTCGCCCGGTTGGGTGTTGACTACGAACGCCGGCGTGAAACGATGTCCGAGCGGTTGCCGATCCTGATCGAAACACTTGAGGGAAGCGATCTGCATCCAGCGGTAACCAACCCCCGTGGCAAAGTTGCGATGGCTGCTCAAACAAAGGGGGGCGCTGCCTGGGCGGGTTCGCTTGGCATCGGTCTGCTTCAGGGAAGATCCGAGCCTGCAGTCTTAGATGTTGATACCTCCCAACGCGATGCCGCCGTGGCTTACAGAGCGGTTCATCCAAAGGGCCCGGTTGTGACGGCGCGAAATGTGTGGACAGGGTCACCCGACGATCAGTTGCTCGCTGCGGCGTTTGCCCGTCACGATAAGTATCTGCGCTCGCGGGGCCGACCGGGCCTGCCAGATGACCTCACCGAAGCTGGAACTAAATTGAACATCGTGTTCGGAACACCAACCGAGATTGCTGAGCGACTGATTGAGTCGATGATGCAGATAGGAACTGACGAACTTCTGCTTACAGTTGACCCAGGAGGTTTGGCGCTCGATAAGATCATCTCTCGCATCGAAAACATGGCCGAAGCATTCGGGCTGACCGTCTACAATTACCCGTCACACTAGCTAAAGCGGAGGCGACTTTTGGCGGAGCGACCAAAGTCCACAGAAACGTCGAGTTTCGGAGTCGGCCGAAGGCAGAGCCACGATTCCTCGGACTTTTATGCTCGATTTACTGCCCCCTCGTTGTCTTTGGATGATGCGCTCGGCATTTCCGATGGTGAGTGTGTCGACACCATCTACTGCAAGGACTCTCGAGACATGTCTGAAGTTACTGACGCGTCCGTTGGGTTGATGGTTACTTCACCACCTTACTTCGCAGGCAAAGAGTACGAACAGGCAATGGGCACTGGTCACGTACCGGCAAGTTACGCCCAGTATCTGGCGCTTCTTGAAGATGTGTTCGCGGAGTCGGTAAGGAAACTTGAACCGGGGGGGCGAGTCGCCGTTAACGTTGCCAACCTTGGTCGCAAACCATATCGGTCGTTATCGGGCGACGTTGTAACGATCTTGCAGGATCGGTTGGGATTGTTGTTGCGAGGCGAGATCATTTGGGTCAAGGGACAGGGCGCGGGGGGATCGTGCGCGTGGGGTTCATTTCAAAGTCCCGCGAACCCGGTCCTGCGCGACTTAACCGA
>JBDSRR010000009.1:0-5691 GCA_039929185.1 Actinomycetota bacterium | reverse complement strand
CCTAGCGTTCATTCCCCTCTTGGTCATCGGTGCCCTAGCTTTCGTAGCACTTAGATTTGGAAGCGGTGCCTTTTTCCCAGGCGAGTTCCCGCCGGTCGAGGAATTGACATTCTCAAAGGTGACGCTGGCACCTAACGAAATAACCGCCGTGATTATCAATGGCGGTCCCTCACCGGTAACCGTCGCTCAAGTGCTGGTCGACGATGCATTTTGGGCTCACACCATCACGCCTTCTAGAACACTACGGCGCTTGGAATCGGCGACGATCAAGATCCCCTACCCCTGGGTAGAGGCCGAGCCGATCGAGATCAAACTCCTTTCGTCGTCTGGCATCCCATTCACGCACGCCATCGCCGTTGCGACAACAACCCCGCCAGTCGACGCGAAGTTTCTGACAACTTTCGGGCTACTTGGCATCTATATAGGACTCATACCCGTTCTGCTTGGCATGGCATTTCTTCCCTTCCTTAGAACGCTCTCCACCCGATGGCTTTATTTTTTCATGTCATTCACCGCCGGAGTTTTGATCTTCCTTGGTGTCGAAACGCTTACCAAGGCGATCCAGGCCACAGCCACTCTGCCTTCGGCTCTTGGGGGAATCGGGGTGGTGACTATGGGAGTCATCGGCTCGTTCACGTTGATCCTGGCGGCTTCCCGTTGGATGAAACGCAGGACCGGATCCGATGCGCGTTTAGTCGTAGCGACCACGGTAGCAGCGGGAATAGGGCTACACAATCTTGGCGAAGGTTTAGCGGTGGGGGCGGCTTACCGGCTCGGCGAAATTGCACTTGGTGCCTTTTTGGTAGTCGGGTTCGCCATCCACAACACAACCGAGGGCCTCGGCATCGTTTCGATAATCGCTGAACGCAAAACAAGACTCATCACACTACTGGGGCTCGGAATGATCGCGGGGCTTCCGACCGTAGCTGGAGCGTGGATCGGTGCCTTCTTTTTCTCCCCGACGTTGGCAGCAGTGTTTCTGGCAGTAGCAACGGGTGCCATCGCAGAAGTCGTGGTCGACGTTTTAGCAGTGGTGAAACAAGAATCTTCATTGGGCGGATGGGAGGCTTTGACCGGCATCGCCTCGGGGCTAGCTGTCATGTACACGACCGGACTTCTGGTTGTAGCTTGAAACTGATCGCTGTCTTACTGCTTGCATTGGCGGCCTGCGGTGGGGCAGACCCACTAGTCGAGGCGGGCCAGAGTCTTGCATCAGACAAAGGGTGTGCTTCATGTCATTCGGTTGACGGCTCAAAGGGTGTGGGTCCTACATGGAAGGGCCTTTATCTAACCAACGTCGAACTCGAAGGCGCAGGTCCGGTGCTGGCTGACCGAGCCTATCTGCGTGAATCGATGCTTCAGCCAAGTGCAAAAACCGTAGCAGGCTTCAAGCACGGATTGATGGAGCAATTGATCCCGGCCAACTCATTATCAGATGACGAAGTAAAGGCCCTCATCGCATACATCGAATCGTTGAGGTAACCGCCTTACACTTTAGGTTGATGATTCCCGAAGCACGTAGGCAGGCAGAGCGCGTTGCATTTGTATCTCTTCTGGCCGCCATTGGGCTGATCGCTGCGAAGTTGGCGGCCGCCCTGGCATCGGGCAGCCTTGCTCTTCTTTCCGAGGCGGTCCACTCAACGCTCGATGCAGGAGCTACAGCCCTTACCCTGTTTGCCGTCCGCGTGTCTTCGCGGCCCCCTGACAAGGAACATCCGTACGGCCACAGAAAGGCCGAGAACTTGTCTGCCTTTATCGAAACCATCGCGCTGTTCGCGCTGTCTATCTACATCGCAGTAAAAGCCGTCGGACGACTTGGCAACGAGGGCGGGTCGGCAACTGCTGATTGGTACACATTCGCGGTGATAATCCTGTCGATCGTCGTCGATGCCAGCCGGGCAACGATACTGAAGCGCCAAGGACGCCTGCATCGTAGTGCCGCCCTTCAGGCCGATGCCATGCACTTCACCGCTGACTTGTTAACTTCGATCGTAGTTCTGATCGGCTTATTCTTTGTACGTTTCGGCTTGCCTCAAGCGGACTCGATCGGCAGTTTGATCATCGCGGGATATATCGCGTTATCAAGCATCACATTAGGGAGACGAAGCATTGACGTCTTGATGGATCGAGCCCCCCCGGGTGCCATGGAAAAGATCCAGGAGGTTGCCGCTGCCGTCCCGGGGGTGGAGGAGGTCCGACGAGTAAGGATGCGCTACTCCGGCGGCGACCCCCAGATGGATGTCGTCATCGCTATTTCCCGAAATCTCCCTCTGGAGTTGGCACATGGCGTAACCGAAGAGGTTGAAAGCGCCATTCGTCACATAGAACCTGGGGCCGATGTTGTAGTTCATGTCGAGCCATACGCCGACGAAGCCCTCGTCGCGGAGCAGGTACGAGCTTTGGCTCTAAGGCAATCGGGACTAAGTGAGATTCACAACGTTTACGTGACCGTCCACCCCGGCGGGCTCCATATATCTCTTCACGCTAAGTTCCCGGGAACGATGGCCCTTGCGCAAGCCCACGGCATCGTCGAAGACCTGGAGCGAGCGATAACGACAGAGGTACCCCGCGTAGAACGCGTCGACACACATATGGAACCGTTGGAAATGAAGGACAACGTAGGCCGCGACGCAACGAGCATCCATGCAGACCTCGTCGAATCGATCGAGCGTCTCGCGTTATCTCAGGCAGAAGTCGAAGACTGCCATGACATCTTGGTTACAGATTCAGAAGGTGGTCTCATAGTAGTGATGCATTGCGAAGCAGCAGCTGGGTTGTCGATCGAACAAGTTCACACCGCCTCAACGCGTATCGAAGACTCAGTTCATCGCGAATGGCCATTGGTCACAAGGGTTACGGTTCATTTCGAGCCGAGATAAAGACCTACTAGAACTTGCAGAACGTGTAGTTAGAACAAGTCTTCCAATCCAAATGGATATTTCTTCCCTGTAAGTAACTAACCACGACCCAAGCCGATCCAGAAGGCGAGGCGACAGGATTAGAGTCTTTGGCATATTTGGTCGCGATCCAAGTGCAGCTGGACGAATAAAAGGACATGTTAGAGAGCAATGGCAAGCCAGCGACAGTGCCTCGCACTGCAAAGTATTGATCGACTGGGATAGCCAGCCCGTCGAATCCTTGACTCGTAATGGCCAGGGAGCAGCGCCTAACCTTGAATTCAGCCTCGGTGACGCCGATGATCGTCGACGCAGGGTGCCCCATCGTGATCCAACCACTTCCCGAAGGCGTTGGATCCGCCGACACTGCGGGTAAGAGGGTCGATAGTAGAAGGAGCGCGCAGCAAGCGACAGTTATCAGGCGCTTCACGGAACATTCCAAACAATTTCCACAGCACTAGTCCAGGTCGTTCTCGCCTGGTTGGCGAGGATGACGGCCTGCACGGGGATGCCATCAGCGGCTTCGACAAACTCAGATGCCTTATTGCGTAATTCACCGGCCGGCCTATGTCCCGGCACAATTTGTTGTGATGCGAGTAGCGGGGTAACCTGTTGCTTGACGGGCTGAGATACGAACGTCAGAGGGCGTTCGGCTGCCACACGATCAGGCGACGCGAAGACAGCGGAGCGAATCTCGTTGAAACCGAATGAGGCCGAAACTGCACCGACATTGGTGCTCGGCTCGCTGACGGCGTCCGGAACTGCCAACCCTCCGAGTATCGCAACCACCGCCGCAACGCCAGCCACTGCTGCCCGCAAGCCAAGCGCCCCAAGGTTGCTGGCCAATTCCGCTCCGAATGCCGGTACCGGTTCGACGGATTCTCGGAAAGTGTCAGGCCTTGTCGGAATACCATCGAGTATCTCGGTAGCCGAATATGACTCCGACCCCGAACGCGTCACGTTCATTACTGGGCCGCCGTGATAACGATGATTCGGAGTTCCGGGTATCCGCATCGGTCGATTGCAGTCCCAACGGAACTGACTTATCACTTTCCGCGCGGTACAAAATGCCACTGGTTCGCTGAGCCTCCAGTAACACTGGAACAAACCAGGAGCTAGTTGGACAACGATCGATGGCTGCGGAAAATCGCTGAGATCATCTGCGTGCAGTTCGGTGAACAAGCAGGACAACTCAAGCGGCCGACCCTTTTTGTTACTTCCCAGGAACCCGTCCTGATAGAGATCGCGCCCAAGGGTGGCCTCGCGCGCAACCCAAGACGCTGCGGCTGCTGACCCTTCAGGCCATGAAAACTTCTTGCGCGTTATGCCATGCAATCGCGAGCCAACGAGGAACCCGGAAACGAGATTCAAGGTTCCAGTTTGACCATCGAATAGTTGGCGCCAGAAGGTTTGAACGGAACTCACAACTACGTCTCGATCAAGGCGAGGCGAGTATTCGAGTGTGGGTGAATCGCTAATGTGCAAAATCTCCCCGATCCGTGACTCTGACTCTGGTGCTCTTACGTTAGTTATTAGACATTGACCGGCAAAATCCTGCCTAACCCACCAAAAATTTCCTCGAATCATAGGAAATGTCCGGAGGTTTATCTTTTACCTCTTTTTCCGCTTTGGCCGCATCCCACGTCGGACCGGCGGCTAAGGGTGCTATCTTTCGTCAAGTTGGGGCTGTGGCGCAGTTGGTAGCGCGTCTGACTGGCAGTCAGAAGGTCAGGGGTTCGAATCCCCTCAGCTCCACAATGTGATGTCGCGGGGCATCGTGGACAGGTGTGTCAGGGCATAGTAGACGCTTTTTTATTTCGAGGTCCGAGCAATCTTCCCTTCGGCGGGCCCGGAGGACGTCCCATGGGTTGATAGTCGCGATCCGGATCTAGTGTCAGATGGCGCAGCTTCTCGCCATCGCGAGTTAAGACTCGAACGTCGAGTCCGTCGATCAGCATCACCACTCGCTTGCCTGCATGTTCCGTGCCGATTCCGATGTGATGAATGCGGGTGCGGTAGCGAAGAGTGACCTTGCCACCTTTATCTATCTTGTCTTCACGGACCCGAACGCCGGCGCCGATCTCGATCTTGCATCCACTTGGTCGCGCTTTGTCCCGCGCATCGAACGCCTGCTTCGGGGGGATACGGCCTTTCGCACGATGCGGGCGGATGTAGTTGTAGTAGGCGATGAAACGATCGACCTGTTCCTGCAGCTCGGCTATCGACTTGGGCTCGGGCTGCTTGTCCAGGAAACCTTTCAGGGTCTGATGGAATCGCTCGACCTTTCCGCAGGTCTGTGGATGGTAGGGACGTGAGTGTTTGAAATCGATGCCGCGACTGAGCAGTTCGGTTTGCAGCATGTTGGCTCCGCCGCGGTGCCAGGTCGTGTATATGCACCCGTTATCTGTAAGCAAATTAGCGGGGAATCCCCATTTATCCCCGGCGGCTTTGAAGACCTCAACCACGTCAGCCACCTTCGTGACCGTCAAAACATGGCTGGCTGTCACCACCCGCGAATGGTCGTCCAAGAAGTTCAATATCTCTACTTCGGCTCCATCTTTTAGCTTCCAACAGGTCACATCTGATTGCCAACACTCGTTGGGCAGCTGAGCTTCGAAACGGATCCATGATGAGCGAGGTCTTTTATGAGGCTCTGGGACTACGAAACCTCTTCGACGCAAGATCCGCCAGATCGTGGTCACCGATGGCACGCTCTCGTGGCGTTGGGACAAGTGATAGTGGATCGTCTGAGCCCCGGCGTCGAAGCCCTGGTCCAACAGCTCCTTTCGCATCG
>JBDSRR010000008.1:0-3054 GCA_039929185.1 Actinomycetota bacterium | reverse complement strand
GTTCGAAGTTACTCGATACAGCCACGTTGAAAACTTCGAGTCACCACGGAACTGTTTGATCGTGCGCAGAAGTTTTATATACGTCTCTTGCGTAACATCTGCTGCATCGTCTGGGTTTCCGACGAGGCGAAGAGCAAGCGAGTAGACATCCTTGTGGGTACAGGCGATCAATTCCTCGAAAGCACCCGGTTCTGCACGCTTACAGGCTTCGATGACGCTTTGTGGGACGTCCATTTATTCCTGCGACCTCGTTTTGACGACGTTCACAGGTAAAAGGTTACACCGCGGCTAGCGGGTTTCCTTGTGCGAGGTGTGCGAACGGCACCAACGGCAGTATTTTTTCAGCTCCAAGCGATCCGTATGGTTCTGACGGTTCTTGGTAGTGATGTAGTTACGCCGCTTGCACTCGGCACAGGCCATCGTGACGTGAGGTCGTTTATCAGTTGCCATCTTGTTTTCCTTATTTTTTATTTGACGATGGTATTTACAAGTCCAGCCCCAACGGTTCGCCCGCCCTCGCGGATAGCGAACTGCAGCCCTTCATCCATAGCGATGGGTTGGATCAATTGGACCTGCATCTTGACGTTGTCACCAGGCATGACCATCTCAACACCCTCGGGCAACGTAACGGCACCCGTCACGTCGGTGGTGCGGAAGTAGAACTGAGGACGGTAGTTGTTAAGGAATGGAGTGTGGCGGCCACCTTCATCTTTCGAAAGAACATATACCTGAGCCTCGAAATCAGTGTGGGGAGTGATCGACCCAGGGGCCGCAAGAACTTGGCCTCGCTCGACTTCATCCTTGTCTACGCCACGCAACAAGACACCGACATTGTCGCCAGCCTGGCCCGAATCCAAAAGTTTGCGGAACATCTCGACGCCGGTGCAAACAGTGCTCTGTACTTTCTCCTTGATGCCGACGATCTCGATGTTTTCGCCAACCTTTACCTGCCCCCGTTCGATGCGGCCCGTAACAACGGTGCCTCGCCCGGTAATCGAGAAAACGTCTTCGATCGGCATCAAGAAAGGCCTATCGATCTCTCGGACTGGCTGCGGAATCGTTGTGTCAACCGCGTTCATCAATTCCATGATCTGTTCCTGCGCTTCCGCGTCGCCTTCTAGGGCCTTCAGTGCAGAGAGGCGGATGACGGGGATGTCATCACCAGGGAATTCGTACTTCGTCAGCAGTTCGCGAACTTCGAGTTCAACGAGGTCGAGCAACTCAGGATCGTCGACCATGTCAACTTTGTTAAGAGCAACGACGATGTACGGTACCCCAACCTGACGCGCAAGCAGAACGTGCTCACGGGTTTGCTGCATAGGGCCATCGGTCGCAGCAACAACAAGAACGGCACCGTCCATCTGCGCAGCTCCGGTGATCATGTTCTTGATGTAGTCAGCGTGACCTGGGCAATCGACGTGAGCGTAATGACGCGCTTCGGTCTCGTACTCGACGTGGGCAATGGTGATGGTTATGCCGCGGGCCTTCTCTTCAGGCGCCTTGTCGATCTGGTCAAAGGGCGTGAAAAAGTTGCCGAACCCCTTGTCGGTCAAAGTTTTGGTTATAGCAGCCGTCAGAGTTGTTTTTCCGTGGTCGATGTGACCGATGGTTCCGATGTTGAGGTGTGGCTTGGTTCTTTCGAATTTGGCTTTGCCCATTTCTCTGTTCCTCCTGAAGTCGCGTTTATCGATGTTTTGTAGCGGCGGGCGGATTCGAACCGCCGACTACCCGATTATGAGCCGGGTGCTCTGCCACTGAGCTACGCCGCCAAGATGCTACCTGATTTCCCAGTCGGCCGACCTTTTTCGAAGCGGAGCCCTCTCGCGGAATCGAACCGCGGACCTCTTCCTTACCATGGAAGCGCTCTACCGACTGAGCTAAGAGGGCCTACGAATGCAAAATCATAGCCTCTTGAGCATTGAACTCGCTTTGACGAACATCTAGGGTAGTCCCATGGATCCAGCACGCATCCTGATAGTTGACGACCAACCCGCCTTCGCTAAGGGTTTAAGAGCCTTACTCTTGGCTGAAGGCCAGGATGGTTCGCAGGAGATTGAAGTCGCGTACAACGCCGAGGAAGCCCTGGACGCCGCAGAATTTCTGTCACCACACCTGATACTCATGGACATCCGCTTACCAGGCAAAAGCGGCATAGAAGCGACACTTGAGATAAAGGCTCTGTTTCCTTCCACCCTTGTCGTCATGCTGACCGCCAGTGACGATGAAAAAGACCTGCTCGATGCGCTCAAAGCAGGAGCTTCCGGGTACTTGCTCAAGACCATGGAATTAGAGGAAATAGCAACCGCTGTCGAAGCGATCATCCACGGCAACCTAGTGATACCGGCACACCTTGCGGGTGCCATCAAGGCTTCCTTCGAAGAAAACACCGGGGGATTCGCGACGATGCTGACTCAATCAGAAGCAGACATCCTGCGGTACTTGGCTTCAGGGGAATCGAACGACAAGATAGCCAGGAAGATGAAGGTCTCGACTGAGGAAGTGTCGAAGCGGGTCTCCGGTATTTACACGAAGCTGCACATAACGACGCGGGCCGAAGCGGCAGCCGCGGCAGCACGACTTGGTCTAAAGGAATGAATCGATCTCGTCGGCAGCCTGCTTTCCCTGCCTGATGCATGCGGGTATTCCAACCCCGTCAAACGCCGCTCCCGCAACTGATATTCCCGGAGGAAGAATCGATCTGGTCCGCGTCACTCGCTCGGCGTGACCAACATTGTATTGAGGGAAACTGTTGTTCCATCGAATAGTTTTTGTGTGTTGGGGTTGGGCCTTGACTCCGACGATCTCACGCAGCTCCCCCAGCACCAGTTCTTCGAGCTTGCGTTCATCCATGCTCATCCAACGTTCATCGTCAATGCGTCCGACGGAACAGCGCACCAGGAACAAGTTGCCATCGGCGGGCCACTTTTGCGAGTAGAAGGTGCACGCTGTGATCAAGCGGTTCTCGCGTCGCGGCACCAAAAAACCACTTCCTTCGGGCCAGTCGTGGCCGGGTGCGAAAGCGAAACAGATCAATGCAACTGAAGCGTATCGAAT
>JBDSRR010000007.1:0-2650 GCA_039929185.1 Actinomycetota bacterium | reverse complement strand
CCTTCATCCATCCACTCAATGCAGCGCTGGACGAATGCCAAGCGTGGGCCACACGATCTTCAAAACCTGCCATTCCCCATTCTTCTGCTCGCTTGGTAAGCCAGGTGGGAGCGAAAAAGAAGTCCTGCTTGTCCGTAAGGAGTTCGCGAGGTTTCTCCTGCTGCCAATGGGTGTCGCCTACAGCCATGGAATACAACAGACCGTTTTTTAAGCGATCCCGCACCGCCCGTCGAACTAGCACGTTTCCGGCTATATCAACGTAGGTCACCGATGCTTCACGGGGCAACAGGTCAACTTCGTCATAGTCAAAGACGCTGCTATAACACCCGAGCCCCTTCGTGAACGGCACATTCTTGGCAGACGTAAGACCTATAACTTCGATGCTCGGATCGCCCGTAGAAAGCAGGTGGGCAAGCCCATAAGCGGTCTTACTCGACGCGCTCGACACAAGGATAGTTCGGGCACCGAAGAAGTCGTTATGAGCAAGGAAGTCGTGCGCTAGAAAAGAGGTTATGAACAGCGGTCGCAAGATCATCTGTTCGTTCTCGTGTATCGGATCGTAAAGGGGATCGTTAGCTGTCAAGAAGTACTGGTTGTAAGCACCAGGAAGGGAAGACCGATGTGTTGAGATATCGCGAAACCCCGCCGAATTGGGTTTGGCTTGCATCGTGACGTAAGAAGACATGGGCAGAAATCCGTAATACCGCTGGCCGGGCTGTATCGCGTCATTCGCAGAGCGGATCACTTCGCCGAATCCCCACACGGGGACTCGTCCCCACCCATCTTCGGCCGGATAGAAGTTCCAGTAGCCAAGCGACTCTCCATAGACCGCGTACGTGATGTTGTTGGCCGTCAGCGCAAACTTGGTGATACGTAGCTGAACTTGTCCGGGCTCAAGTCGAGACTCGATGTCCTCGCCAGGAACAAACTCGCATGTTTGCAGATCGTCTCGTTTGACAACGAAATCTGTTCCACCAAGGCTCATGAGCGGTAGCCTAACTCCTACCCCGCTGCCGGAGTAGGAGTTGGAGTAGGAGCGCTCGCAACATACCAATATGTAGCGTCCACGGGACCGGGGTCCGACCAGTTGTAGACCCGGATGATGTAGTTCTTACCAGCCTCAACCGGCACGTCGAGGTTCTCCGTACACCCGACGGGAAGCCCATGATCGCATACGGCGGTCGGACTGTTGGCTGAGTACTCGACGAAGTACCGACCTTGCGAATCGGGCTCAACCCTGCAGAACCACACGTCGTGATCGACCGTGGGATCCATCGTGAACCCGAGGGCGAATGGAACCTTCCCGTTGATCGTCGAAGGGACTTGGATAAGCTCGTCCTGCCAAGAGCCCTCATTTGATGCAGGGCTCGGCGCGCATGCATCCTCGTTCTTCTGCGGCGTAGTCCTGTCGGGTGCCCAGTAGGGACACTGGACAAGACATGGGTTGGGTGGATCGAAATGCAGCGATCCCCCACCATCGGAATCGAACAATGACGCGTAGATGCCGGAGGGGACTTCTGATTTCGTGGAGCCGATCTCGAGCAAGTAGGTCTTGTCGTCCTCTACCTGGAATCTAGACGGCTTCCACCAGTCACGGCTTGCACATCCGACAAGTGACAATGAACCGTTGCCTTCGACCGCGTGAAGGGCAATCGTCGCACTGTAACCATAGGTCGAAAGGAAAATCTTTTCGTCTTCCGTCGGTGCGTATGAGTACCAGGTTGTTCTTCCGACGATCCCGCAGGCGAGTGGGTCGGAGGGTGATGTCGTGGCTTGAGTCAGTCCCTGTTTAATCTGAACAGGAAGATTGCTTAGCGGTAACGCATCAGCCCGCTCATCGTTTGCGGGTACCGATGCGGGATCGACAACGATGTCGATGCCTGAGGTGTTTTGTCCCAGAGTGACCGCGATCGGAGTTGCAAACTCGATGCTCGTCGCGTTTTCGTACCACTCCCCATCGAAGATCCCGAATGGAACGCCCCCACAGTTCTCACTCACTTCAATCTTGTAGGAGCCGGTCAAAAGTCCGCCGATCGTGAACCTCCCGCCTTGGGGATAGGCGTCGTAGTAGTAGTAGCCTTCCGGGGTTCGGGCATACACGCAGGCAGAGGGCTCCCTTCCATCTGCAAATCGCACAGTCCCGCTTATCGACCCACCGCGAGGCATGATTTGATCGTCCGCGATCACAGGACCGCTGGTCACTGTGATCGTTTGGGCCCCTGATGCGTCGATCGAGTTGAGATACCACGAGCTGATGTACTCATCGGTGTCGGATCGGAAGAACAACTTGTAGTTACCGCGCGCTAGCTGAGAGAAGCTGTAGCGGCCATCCGCATCGCTATAGGCCCAATCGTAGAACCACTCGTCTTCAGCCTTAAGGATCATCACCTCTACGTCCTGTAAAGGATTGCCGTCTTGGTCAATCACCCGTCCACTGACGGAACCAAGCGCATAGACGTTGAGATGCAAAAGCCCGACTGGGTCGAGCGTCCTCGTGCCAACGCGCAACAGGTATCTTCCGGTTGCGGTGGGTGTGAAGAAACGAGTGCTCGTGGTCCCGCACGAACCTGTGACTGGAACGGGGACGGTTCCGTTAAAGACTGCAATATCGGTTGGGAATGATGTCCCCGTCGTGTCGATAGCGACGGGA
>JBDSRR010000006.1:0-7754 GCA_039929185.1 Actinomycetota bacterium | reverse complement strand
TTTTAGCCAACAACTCGAAGGCTTGGGTTATTACTCGATCGGTTTTCCAGACCATTTCTTCATCGGCCACACAGATCCGTTTGCGCCAGCTGAACCATTTACCTCGATGGGTTATGCGGCTGCTTCTACGACGACCCTTCGCATCGTTTGCATAGTTGCGTGTAATGACTTTCGCCACCCGGCACTGTTCGCACGGTCGATGGCGTCGCTCGACGTGTTGTCAGATGGTCGCGTTGAGGCCGGCATCGGTGCGGGTTGGTATGGGCCCGAATTCGAGGCCATTGGCATGGCGTTCGATAGACCTGGTGTTCGTATCGAACGGTTGGAAGAGGCGATCCAAATCATCAAAGGCATGTGGACAGGCACCGAGTTGACCTTCGACGGTAAGCATTACCAAGTGAAGGGACTGCCTTGCATCCCTAAGCCCGTGCAGCAGCCGCACCCGCCAATACTCATAGGGGCTGGTGGCGACAAGATGCTCGCGCTTGCTGGCCGGCATGCAGACGTTGTGGGACTTACGTCGAGTCTGCGCGATTTCGATGACCGCGATGCCATGCGACGTGAGATGCAGCCAGAGTCGGTTCAACGCAAGGTCGACATCGTTCGCCGCTCAGCGGTCGCCGCTGGCCGCGACCCCAAGTCGTTAACGCTTCAATGTCAGATCAATACCATCGATTTCGACGGCGAGGATCCAGGGCATCTATGGGCGATCGCAGGCGATCCCGCGCGCATGATCGATGTTTTGCAGGAACGTGCTGCGATGGGTATCACCTATTTCATGTTCCGCGAAAGGAACCGCGACCTGTTGCGCGAATTTGGTGAGAAGGTGATATCGAAACTTTGAGCGAGCATCGGGTTACCCGTGACGGAGTCGAGATCGCCTATTGGGTATATGGCGAAGGACCACCGTTGGTTCTGCTGATTGGTCTCGGCGTCGCAGCGTCGGCGTGGGGTCCCTTGCCGATGGTGTTGTCTCAAGGTGGCTACAAAGTGGTGGCCATAGACAATCGTGATGCGGGAATGTCGTCATCGGCCCCCGGACCCTACGGCATACCCGACATGGCTGTAGATGTCGTTGCGGTCCTAGATGATGCAGGGATCAAACGAACTGACCTGTTAGGTCTGTCGATGGGCGGCGAGATCGCGCAACAGTTCGCTATCGATAATCCAGATCGCGTAAACAGGTTGATGCTTGTGTCGACCCTTCCCGGTGGCGACGGTCGGGTAGTGGCAAAGCCGGATTACCTAGAGCGACTATTTGCCGCCAAGGACACCGCCGCCAGCATCGCTATCCAGACGGCGCCGGGTTTCGCGGAGGAACATCCTGGACTCATCGAGTCGCTCGCAGAGCGGTGGCAAGAGGAAAACACCGATCCTTCACGTTTCGCTCGACAATGGGACGCCATAGTTAATTTCGACGACTGGGACAGTCTTTCGTCGATCACTTGCCCAACGCTAATCTTGCACGGTGGACTTGATGAATTCGTTCCTCTGGGTAACGCCCACAATCTTGCCTCTCGTATTCCAGATTCAAAGGTCGTTGTGATCGAAGGGGTCGGGCACCTCATAGGCTTGGAGCGGCCATTCGAATTCGTTGAGGCGATCACGAGTTTCTTTCTTTTAGACAAGGAGAATTGAATGCAAGACAAAGTCGTATTGATCACGGGTGCTGCGAACGGCATCGGCCTGGCTACGTCACAAGCATTTGCCAGTGCAGGAGCGCGTGTAGTGATGACCGATATTGAAGAACCCGCATTACAAAAGGCCAAAGACCTCGTTGGCGCAAACTCGATCGCTTTCCGCACTGACGTGTCATTGGAGAGCGACGTTCATGCGATGGTCGAGCGAGCGATCAAAGAAGCTGGAGGCCTTGATGTCATAGTTTGTAACGCCGGAGTCGCGGTGTTTGGTCCTGCTGAAAACGTTGCGATCGAAGACTGGCGCTGGATGACCGACATCAATGTATGGGCAGCCGTCTATGCGATCCAAGCTGCCTTGCCTTACTTCAAAGAAAAGGGGAGCGGGCACTTCGTTTTCATATCGTCCGCCGCCGGGATCTTTGGAACGCTCGACTCGGTCGCGTATTGCATGACTAAGTTTGCCGTCTACGGATTAGCAGAGGCACTTGCGGTTTCGTTGGATGGTTCAGGCATAGGAGTTTCCGTTGTCTGTCCCCAATGGGTGAACACGAACTTGGTCGACCGAGGACGCGTTGGCGTGGCACCCGGTGAGGATGCGGATGAAGTGAAAGCTGAGACGAGTCGAAAGGTCCAGGCCGCTGGCATCCCGCCGGAAAGCGTCGCTGACGCGATCGTTGCAGGGGTGAAAGAACACCGATTCCTGATCCTGCCCCATCCCGAGATCCTGCCGCTCGCCCAGTTCAAGTGGTCGGACCCCGACGGCTACATCCCGAAGGCGGCGCGAGCGCATCGCGCGGGCAGACACATGGAGCCTTTGGTCAAGCCTTAACGTTGGTTATCATGCGTGGCAGGGGCCCGTAGCTCAGCGGTTAGAGCACTCGACTCATAATCGATTGGTCGCAGGTTCGATCCCTGCCGGGCCCACCCAGTTGGCCATAATGCTAATGTAAAAGTTCGGCTCCTCTGCCCCATGTTGGCTTCGGCTGCTATGCCCCCATCCCCCGACCCGGCTTCGGCACATGTGTCGCACTGGCTTCGGATCCTAGCCCCATTAAATCCACCTGTTGTCATGCCCCGCTGATCTTTACTTGTGCTCAACGAGCCAAGGAGGTTGTTTTTTGTCCGAAAAAGCAGGACTTTCCATCGAAACGTCGAAGACTTAGAGGTACTGAACGGATTGAGTTTGTCATTACAGAAAGGTTGAGGACAGTGTCTGTGCGTCGCGTGACGGTAGCCGGAGTGCTTGCTGTTCTCTTGTTGCTGGTCCAACATAGGTGGAGGTGGCCATTGCAGGCTCGCCCAAGGAGGAAAGAAGTGACGACCCGTCAAAAGCTCACGTCAGCGCTGATCGTTCTAGCGATCGCCTCCCCCCTATTGGTCGGATCTTGGGTTGCGGCTCTGCCAGTGGGAACGAGTTTGCCGCTTGAATCCTGGCTGGCTCGGTACGACGGGATCGGTCACTCGGGGGACTGGGGCAACGACATGAAGATCGCCCCGGACGGATCACGAGTATTCGTCACTGGCGAGACTTGGACGGGGTCTGATCGCGACTTCCTAACGGTGGCGTATACCTCGGGGGGATCCCAACTTTGGACGAATAGGTTCGTTCCAGGCCAATCCGCCAGAGCCCTTGATGTCTCTCCAGACGGGAACGTACTTGTTGTCACTGGTTTCGGTCCGTGGATGAAAATCGTCACGGTTGCTATCAACGCTGTCTCGGGGACAACGCTGTGGTCCCACAGCTACGCGAATCCGCATGTCGGCGTGTACTCGACCTGGGACGAAGGTAAGGAGGTTCTGTTCTCTAGCGATGGGACCAAAGTTGTGATCGCGGGTTCGGCGAAGGGACCTGATGGATCGACGGACTTCGTTGCGCTGGGATTGGATGCGTCAACGGGATCCGAGCTGTGGAGGGCTGGATTCGGTTCGGCCACGAAACAGGATGAATATCTATCGGCAGCTGCGGTCTCCGCGGATTCGACACGACTGTATCTGGCTGGATCGACAGGATTGAACGCAAGCGCTGACATGGCACTGGTTGCATTTGATATGGCTACTGGCACCAAGACATGGGATTACCTTCGCGACCTTGACTCGAGGCGCGATGCAGGGACGGGTCTAGCCATAGGATCGGACGGTCTCCTTTATTTCGCGGGAGCCGGGCAGGTAGGGGGAGACACCTTTGATCATTTCGATAGTTTCGTCACTGCCCTTCGCCCGAACGGCGAGGTGAAGTGGGAGAGACGAGATGCCGCGTTGCCAGGAGTCTTCGACGCTCCGGGAGGTTTGACTTTCGTTCCTGGGGTGGGCGTCGATGACGGACTTCTTGTGTCGGGAGGTGGGGTGATCGCTTTCGCCGCTCCGTATCACAGCGCGGGACTAGTGGTGGCTAGGGATCCGCAGGACGGATCTATACGGTGGACCTGGGATCCTTCACCGGCGCTCTTCGAATCGATCAGGGCCCTGGTTCCATCGCCCGACGGGGGCTCGATATTGGCCCTCGGAAGCGTGGACCTGGGAACCGGTTGGGACTACGGCATTGCAAGGCTGGCGACCGCAAACGGCGCTCCATTGTGGAGTGCCCGCTATGACGCTGGTTTATATGATCTGCCCCAGGCGGCAGCTTTTAGTCCTGACGGGCACCGTGTCTACGTTTCGGGGGCAAGCCAATCCCAGAGCAATGGAATGGATTACGTCACATTGGCCTACTGCATCCCTGCACCGCTCGTCTGCTAACTGTGTTCCCCATTGTGGGTGTGGGCACCTTCGATTCCACGAGCCGGTTGTTCGCCTGCTGCGCAAAAGCTGCAGCGGGTCCTCTGGCAGCTCGACCTGCTTCGTTCCGCGGAGGAGTAGTCAAGAGTGCTTAGGGGTGGATCGAAAGGGGTGCTACAGCCCGTGAGAGGAGAGTTTCCGCTCTACTACGCGGAGTAGGAGAGGGAGCGAATTTCCCGCCTTGCGTTCGACAGGTGAAGTTGTCCCTCTTCGCCCCATAAGCGGACCCACTTATTTGGCTTTAGGTGCCCCTTCAGTGGGGAGGGGTGCAAGTGTGGCTACAGCCCGCTCGTCTTGTCCAATTCGCGGATCCTGGCGGCAAGGACCGTCGCGGGGTTCGGCTGTGGAGATCGTTGAATTTGCCTGATCGCCTTGAGGATTGCATCGTCCGACCAGGCTCTAGATGCGAGCCCTGATGCGAGGCCCTTCACGGCGGCTTCGTGAAAGCGACTGTCCGCATGTCTCTGTCTTACGATCTCAGACCTCGGGAGGGAGCGAGCCGAGTCGCTCCTGGCGTCTTACCAGCCAATCTTGACGGGGTCGTTCGTATGTAGAGACGGTTAGCATTATGGTCAGCTGGGCCCACCCAGTTGGCATCCGCGAAACCCGGGCTAGCCCTGAGCCTAGACGGAATTCTTCTAGTTTGTCTTTGTGATACAGTGGGTCACATGCGGGATGAACCGAAATCAGTCCAGCGCTCCTTTCGCCTCTCGCGGCGGACGGTTGAGTTACTCGATGCGGCCGCATCTGCAGGCGGTGAGTCCCGCAACGCGCTGACGGATCGGCTGCTCGGTGAAGCCATTCGCCTCGAGCGCCATCCGCTGATCCGCTTCCACCAGGGGCTGAGGGGACGCCGCCAGCCACTCGTCGTTGGCACTCGACTTTACGTGCACCAGATCATGTCTACGGTCCGGGCGAGTCACCGGGATATCGAGGAGGCTGCGTGTTACCTCGGTATCGGCCCTCGTCTCGTTCGGGCGGCTGTGGATTACTACGCGGAGTTCCCGGACGAAATCAAAGAGCACGCGGAGTTCGCGGCAAAGGTCGAGCAGGACGAGCGCGCCCGCTGGGAATCCCAGCAGCGCGCCCTCGCGTGAAGTTGGCGCTCGACAACCATTATTCACCTGCGATCGCCACTCAACTTCGGGAGCGCGGGCATGACGTCATCGCAGCGATCGAGCACGGATGGGAAGCTGAGGATGACGAACCGTTGCTCGAGTTGTGCGCCCAGGAACAACGTGCCCTGATGTCCAACAACGTGGCCGACTTCGCATTGGTCGCGAGGCGCTGGGCCGCCGAAGGGCACCCGCATTTCGGGCTTATCTTTACGTCGGACGCTAGCATGCCGAGGGGTCGTGACACCATCGGCAGGTTCGTCGCTGCTCTCGACGAGTTACTGCAGTCCAACCCCAGCGACGATGCCTTCAAGGACCGTGTTCATTGGTTGTAGCGCGCGAGCCCATACCACCGGCCGCTTCCTTTAACCGGGCAGCAAGATTCGCGAGATCATTCGAAGGTGCATGCGGTCGCTGGTACATTCATCGTCGAGGAGCACGAACCGCGGCTGATGATACGGGTCCGATCCTGGCGGGCAGCGAATAGGTTCCCGGTTGCGGACGCATGTCCGCCGTCACCAGTTCTGATGACAATCCCGCTTTCGCTCAACAGTCGAGAGTTGGAGACAGAAACGTGCCCGTGACTAGCGCTGATCGACGCACCGATGCCGAGCCCTGCTATAGGAAGATCCGCAGCAGTCGCACGCAATGTCGAACCCGATATCACTGTTGTACCGGAATCATCAGCAGTTGAAGCAGTTACCTCGACCGTATGTCCGGAGATGTTCGAGTTGACGATGGTGACATAAGCGCTCGCCTCACTGCGATCGATCTCCCCCTTACCGGCACAGCATCCCGGCGAAAACTGAACGGCGCCACCAATGGCTATCGTTGAGTTCAGCACGACGAGGCGCGACCCCTGAACGGCGTTCCCGATGATGAACGAGCCATTCTCGCTGGTCAGAGTCGCATCCTGGATCGTGAGAGTAACTCCTTCCTTGAGCGTTATTGCGCACCCACCAGGGATCTCGGCATAACCTCCGTCGACAGTTAGGTCTCTAACTAGGACAACCTCGCCGTCGTCATCGCAGTCCCTCATGAAGCCAGTTGCATCGACAACATTTGCACCACCGCTGGACAGCGTCTGTGGGCAAAATTCGGGGCTCAGGCCATTCGACGAACATGCTGGGAAGCTAGCTCTGCTCTCAAGGCAAGCCCCTACGCAAGTAGCCTGCTCGCCTATGAGCCAGAAGTCGGTCGCTGTGCTGGGGAGGCCAAGTCTGAAATTATGGTTCGGATCCGACCAATGTCCGGCGTTCGAGCCGTCGAACACCTGGTAGAAGGAACGGGTACTTATCTGTCCGTCGTTGTCACGATAGTGATAAAAGATAGATACCTTGATGTCCCCGCATCCTCCCCATTCGACCCGGAATTGATAGTTCCATCCGGATGGGGCTGGGCACCCGGTGATCTTGCCGGATACCATCGTGCCGTAGCCATTCCACCTGACATCCGAGAACTCTAGAGTCCCGTCGTTGTAACAAGACGACGAGAACATTGGGGTGGCGTCGTCGCATTCACTAGCGTGGGCTGGCCACGAGATCAGAGTCGACGAGACCATTACTAGCAAGACAATGCCTCTGCCCATCCTTGTGCCCGATCGAGGGGGCGAGTTCGCGTATTTCACGTCTGTTTTCATGTATGACTCCCTAGTTCACTTACTGGATGGTGTATTCGATGGAAGAGATAGTGAGGGTCGTACCTGCGAGAGGGGGGGCATACCACTCGGGCCACGAATTCCAGTAGTAAGCAGGCTGTAAGCCGACTTCTATCCTTAACGATTCTCCTGCTTGCACCTGGATAGGTCGGGACGACGACGAAAGGAAGACCGTCTTTGGCACGGACCCAACTTTAGGGAGATTCGCAAGAACTGAGCCCCCGAAGTACTGTCCACCCAGGAACAGCAAGGCCCCCCCGCTGGTATACACATACATGACGAGCGACCCAGGGCCCGCGATCACGCCCGTTGCGATGGCCCTGTATGAAACCTGGCCATCGGCTTCCGCTACATGAGTGCTACTGAAGCGTGGGTACACCGTGGCGCCAACATCAGGAGCGCCCGAAGGGGTATCAGGCTTGAATAATCCTGAAGTCGAGAGGGTCCCCTGCTGAGCAAGCCCATCGACGGCGCATGATTGGGTACCACTCCAGCTCCCTCCGCCCTCCCTAGCAGCGGCCGAATAGCACCGCTCGCCTTTGTCAAAGGGCGCTTCCAATGATCCTG
>JBDSRR010000005.1:0-2667 GCA_039929185.1 Actinomycetota bacterium | reverse complement strand
GGCATCCACTTCTTCAACCCAGCCCCCGTGATGGAGCTTGTGGAGCTGGTGAAGACGGTTACGTCGTCGCAGTCAGTTGTTGACGATGCCCGAACATTTGTCGAGAGCCTGGGTAAAAAGGTTGTCGAATGTCGCGACCGCGCTGGCTTCATAGCGAACCTGCTTTTGTTCCCTTACTTAAACGAGGCTGTCAAGCTTCTCGAAGCTGGGTTCGCTTCGCGCGAAGATATCGACGCAGCCATGCGCTTTGGCGCAGGCCATCCCATGGGGCCATTGGCATTGCTCGATCTCGTGGGTCTTGATTCGTGCGCTGAGATCCTCGAATCGCTTTACCGCCAATTCCACGAGCCTCGTTACGCGCCTTCCCCTGGGTTCAGACACTTAGTTGGGGCAGGGTATCTCGGGCGCAAGAGTGGTCGAGGATTCTATACATTCGAAGAACCTGATTCCCCGAAAACCGCCCAAGACAATCGTTCAGGGCGCGTACTGGTGTTACCCGAGCCCACCCTTGCAGTCAAGAGGATAGGCATCGTAGGTACCGGCGCTATGGGAAGCGGCTTGGTCGAAGTTGCCGCCGCCGCGGGGTTCGATGTTGTTTGTCGTGGCCGCGGACCGGAATCATTGAGTGGCGCCCGTTCTTCCGTAGAACGTTCTTTGAACAAGGCCGTCGAGCGGGGCAAGATTTCGGACGAGGACCGAACTCTGCGGCTTGACCGCATCACCTGGTCGAGCGAATTCGAGGCCCTTTCTGATTGCGAGATGGTCATCGAGTCGGTCGCCGAAGACCTCGATTTGAAATTGACGATTTTCCAGGAGATAGACCGGGTTGCCAAGCCCGGTGCCATCATCGGAACTGGCACATCATCGCTTCCAGTCGTGGTCATGGCGGCGGCGACGTCGCGCCCGCAGGATGTTCTTGGCATCCACTTCTTCAACCCAGCACCTTTGATGAAATTGGTTGAACTCGTTCGGACCGTTGCCACGGCCGATCAGGTAGTGAGTGACGCCAAGGCGACGATCATTAGTATGGGCAAGCATCCAGTCTTCTGCGAGGACAGGGCAGGCTTCATCGTTAACAGGCTGCTTTTTCCTTACCTGAACGATGCGGTGCGGATGCTAGAGCGTGGGTACGCCAACGCCGAAGACATCGATTCGGCCATGAAATTGGGATGTGGCCACCCGATGGGTCCTTTGGCGTTGATCGACCTTGTGGGCCTAGACGTGACCCTTCAGATATTGAAGTCTTTACATGAGGAGTTTCGAGACGATGCCTTCGCACCTGCGCCCTTGCTCGAATACCTAGTGCAGGCTGGCTACCTGGGGCGGAAAACAAAACAGGGCTTCTTCGCCTACTAGAACTACGCTTTGCAACGTATCTGTGCGTGATGTCGGAAAATCCTGGTTTTTCCGGCAGGAATTTGCCGATCGGCGGCGAACACTATATGTAGACCCGAAAGGAGCTGGACATCTTGAAACGCAGACACATCATCTACCTCATCATCACGGCGCTCTTGGCACCTCAGTTAGTTAGCGCCCTTCCGCGCGATCCGGCGCTGTTTACGTCCGAGCATCCGCAGGAGACTTTGATCGAAACCATCGAGGTATTCGCCAACAGCAATTCTCAGGTGTTCACAAGCGCTCTGACCGGGGGCAGGAATTACACTTTCGCGGTATCAGGTGTTTACAACGTCAATTCAACACGCCAAGGCGATGGTGGCTTCTACTCTGATAACGCTTGGTCAAGTTGTTCCCAGAACGGAACCGGACTCCTTGTCGATGGGGCGAATTATGGCGATGCGACCAAGGGCCTCATGTGTGATCGTTTCAATCACAAGTATCAGATCGGCTTCCAATCACCCGTCACTGCTCCCGCATCGCTGAAGATCGCCGACCCCGACGGCAACCGGACGAACGGAAATTCCGGGAAATTGACGGTAAAGGTGTACCTGAAAGCACTCGTTACCTGGACCTTCACGGTCGATCGGCCGTTCGAAGAAATCGGCGGCGGTGGCGTAGTTGTGGATACGAGGCCTTATGAGAGGCAGGTTTTTGTCCCAACCCAAACCGTTACCCTTCCGCCCACGCCACCCATTCCGCTGCCAGAAGTTATTTTCGAAGTCAAATCGACGAATCCGAATGATCCCGCATGTCCTCGAAAGGTAAGTTTCGTCTTGAGAGTCAACGGGATCGCAACTCCCATTCCGCTTCCCGGTTGTTTTCCTTCCGAGGCCGATAATTATCAGAGCCCCTACACCATCCTCCGCCCCTACCCGGGCACGCCAGGCGGAGATACTCAAATAGCAGGGATGCCGATAACGGTGATCCCAGGGATAACTTACTCCCTACCCCTTCCGGTAGCGGTCGGCAAGGGAACAAGGATTGTCGTCACCTTCTCGTGGAGGGCAGACACTTCCAAGATGGCCCAAGTTGCTAGTGTCACAGGTGGCAATGAGGTATGGGTACCATTTGCTGCGAGTTCTGCTTTGTGGTTCGCCGATCCAGCCAATCTAGCCTCGGTGGGAGGAACTATTGGCTATTACCTCATTCGTCCCGATGGATCCTTCCTTTTCGGGGACTCACAAACGATTCCGGGCATAGGGCAAATCATCGAGGCGATGTTCGCCAATCAGGTCGCTGGGAAGTAGCCCTTAACGAGTGCCATCTTCA
>JBDSRR010000004.1:0-12008 GCA_039929185.1 Actinomycetota bacterium | reverse complement strand
AATTTAGCGGGTATCATCGCGCCCTAGCCCCCGTCGTCTAGCGGCCTAGGACACTGCCCTCTCAAGGCGGAGATCGTGGGTTCGAAACCCATCGGGGGTACAAATTTGGACCCTAATCACGCCTATTCAAACTTCTCAAAGAAGCCCTCTGAAGTCTTCCTCAGAAAGACCCGCTTGCCGAAGTATCGAGCGCAGCGTCCCCTTAGCAAGTTCACGATGGAGCGGAACGATTACAGTTTGACCTTCAAGGTTCCGCAGCTTCATGTGGCTGCCGCGCTGGCTCACTCGATCGAATCCGGCTTTCCCGAGAGCCTTGACTGCCTCCGATCCCGAAACAACCGGAAGACCAGGCGTCACGCCGAGAGTTCGACCGTCGCTATGAGAGGAGGTTCGAAGCCATCCGGAAGGGCCGTGTCCTCGAAGTACAGTTCGAGCGCCTCCTTGAGGCTCGCGAGGGCGTCTTCGACCGTACTTCCCTGGCTAGCGACTTCAACTTCAAGACAGCGGGCTACATACCAGGGGGATTCATGGGTAACCGCTGCGGTGAAGGTGGCAGTGCTCATACATAAAAGTTTAGCGCTAACCAAGATGCGGAGAAACCTCAAAGTCCCGGAGTTCGAGTACAGACCCATTAGGAGTACCAATTCGACGAGTACCAGCTCGACGAGTCTTAATTGCGCAGTCCCGGTAAGTCTTCCCCACATTGGCCTCGGTACCTGTGGCCAACCATCTGAAAGAAACTTCGGCGTCCGAGCAGGAATCTCGCTTTTGGCGACGAATACATAGACAACGCTAAATGAGCTAGAACAAGGAAGGCAAGCCATGATTAGACGTGTCCTAGTTGCCGCCACTGTTGTATCAGCCTTGTTCGCTGCCGCTCCTGGGTCGGCGAACACCACCCAGTCCGGAACCATCCTCGTCCCGGTTGCCACGGTTTCCCGTGTCCATCGTTGCGCGACCACGACCGACGGACAGAAAGCTCAGGGAGTTACGGGCTGGACGCTGACGCCGACATCGGGGAAAGGCTTCATCCTTCAAGCCGAAAAGGCCCCCAACAACTTCGACATCACCTTCTATGCCTCGCTTGCCTCTTGCGAGCAGAGCGCGGTCGGCCTCCCGTACGCGAATGGGGCAGCAGATGAGGCCGGGATCGTGCCGCAGGGTGCGAATGTGGCACTTATCACTTTGGCTACAGGGGTCCCCGGCGCGGCATTCACTTACACAGAATCGGACGTGCCAGTTCCTCCGAGTAGCCCCCTAGGCCCACGACCGTTCACGGTTGTCGGCGTCATCGACGGAGGATTCAGCCCCTACCACTATGACTTCCTGGGACATCAACACCCCTTCAACCTCGACAACGACACCTCTAACGATGTCGACTTCGGGGCAGTTCCCTCCGGTTACATAGAAGGTTTCCCGGCGACCACGCCGATCAATATCACGATTCCTACTTCCCCAACTCAAGATGTCAGCACGCTCAAGACGGGTGCGGATGCGGCGGAGTGGGCCAAGCTACAAACGTCAACGGCAACGAACGTCAAGATGTATCGATTCCCTGGGACAAAAGTCATCGGCGCAGTTAACTTCTCGGGCTCGTTCTACGGAAACAACGACTCCCACGGGACCCGCTCGGCTGCAAGCGCTGCAGGCAACATCCATGGAAGCTGCCCTGAATGTCTCTTCGTTCTGATCAACGGATCGACCAATGATGCCCTTGCATGGGCGGCTCAGCAGCCGTGGATCGATGTGCTCACGAACTCGTATGGCCATAGTGTCGTTGGCGGCCCCATACGAGACAACATCTATCTTCAGGCGCCGTTGGATGCTACCAAGGCCGCTTCTGAGGATGGGATGACCATCGTTTTCAGCGCTGGAAATGGATTGGCTAACGCGTTCGATGTTCCTATGTTCACCTACTGGTCCAGCCAGAAAGGACCTGACTGGATGATCACGGTGGGTGCCGTGGACCCCGCGGGCGATCAGCAGTACTCGGGCGCAGGCAAGCCTGTAGATATTTCTTCTTACGGAGTTGCGTACCCGTCATCAGGAGGGACCACAGCGAACGGAGTGGGAACACACAGCGGAACGTCCAACGCGGCCCCCGTCACGGCCGGCACCTTCGCGCGGGTGATCCAGAAGGGTCGGGAAGCGCTGGGCGACTTCACCGAGGGACACGCCGGTGGCGTGGTGGCGTCCGGACAGGCTGTCAGCTGCGGTGCTGCTAACCCCGCATGCCCCTTAGGAGACGGAACCTTGACCAGGGCAGAAGTGCAGGATACGATATTTCACAATGTACTGCCCTCAGGCGCCGCTGTGGTAGCGGATACCGTTTGGCCGTCAACGCAGTACAACTACTATTACCAAGGGTTCGGCGTCATCGCTGGACGGCTGCGCGAAACCAGATACGTCGCAGAGCAGTCTCGTTTCGAAGCGGCGCTGAAGGGCCAGGTATCGAGCTTCGCTCGGCCTGCGGGCGAAACGAACTGGTTCATCGTTGACTCCAAATGCAGGCAGAAGCTTTGGGGATCTTGGAACGGAGGTTATTACAGCGGTTCCGATCCAGCGCTTGACATCCAGACCGATCCGATCGCTACAGCGTTCAATACTTGGTGCTCGAAAACCCCGGATGCGGCCTTAAAAGGACTCGCCAAGCTCATCTACGGATAGACGCTCTTAGGCTTGAGGTTCCGCCCAAAGGGACATCCGGTATCCTCTTCCAAAGAGTCATCAAATTGCCGCATGGGAGACGATGAACGACAGGATATTGGTCGCCGAGGACGATGCGGACACTTATGCATTTATCGAGATCACACTGAGACTGGACGGCTTCGAGATTACTCACGCGCCCGATGGTGAGGCTGCCGTGAAGGCGGCCGTCGAAAACCCCCCGGACCTGCTTTTGCTTGACGTGATGATGCCCGGCATGAACGGGTTTGAAGTATGCAAACGCTTGCGCCGCGATCCCCGCACGCGCAACCTGCCAATCATCATGTTGACTTCAAAATCACTGCCCGCCGACCGAGTGCTTGGCCTTACCAATGGCGCTGACGACTACATCCTTAAGCCTTGCGAGCCGGTTGAGTTGGTAGCACGTGTATCGTCTACGCTTCGCCGAACTCGCGAGATGCGCGACCTCAATCCGCTGAGCGGATTGTCTGGCAACATCGCCCTGCAGCGCGAGGTAGAAAGCCATATCGCGTCGTCCGAACCCTTTGCCCTTCTATATATCGATCTCGATCACTTCAAAGCATTCAATGACTTCTATGGGTTCGCTAGGGGCGATATCGCTCTCACACTTGTGTCTCGCATCCTTCAGGAAACTGTCTTCAAACACGACTACGAATCAGGCAGCGTCTTTCACATCGGGGGTGATGACTTCGCGATCGTTTGCCAGGCTAGTAAGGCCGAGGTGATCGCTGCAGACGTCGTGGCCAATTTCGACGTCCAAGTTGTCGATTGCTATGACTCCGCTGAACAAGAGCGTGGGCGCCTGACGACCACGGACCGCCAAGGCAAGATCAACGACTTTCCAATCATGACCGTTTCGATCGGTGCGGCGACAAACACGAATCGACAGATCGGGTCCTATCCCGAGGCTGCCGAGATCGCCTCAGAAATGAAACGGTTCGCCAAACGTCACAAGGTAAGTCATTACGCAGCCGACAGCCGGTCTCGTGATGATGGCGAGCTGCCGGGCTAGGACTCGAACCTAGAACCTCCTGAACCAGAATCAGGCGATCTACCAATTGATCTACCCGGCAAACAATGTCAGTTTATCAGCGGCTCTCAGACCAGAAGGGAACGGGCTATGGCTATCCGGTCCAGGGTGGTCTGTTTCCCGAGAATGGCCATTGCATCGAAAACCGGTGCCCCCACGGTTGAACCCTCGACAGCCACATAAAAGGGCATGAAAGCAGTTTTAGGTTTGAGGTCCATGGCAGTTTGGATCGCCCGCAATGCCTCCTCGATATGAGAAGCGTCCCAGATCTCCGCCGACCCTAGTGCCTCGGTGGCACGATCGAGCAGTTCTAGAACATGGGGTTCCCGCATCACTTTCTCAAATGCGACTTGTTCGATGGCCACTTCCTCGAAGAATGGCCTAGCGTAGTGGACCGATTCATCAAGTTTTTTTATTCGGCTCCGGATCAAGGGCGCGATCTTACTGATCATCTCGCGCTGCTCTTCGGTTGCAGGAACCCCAACGAGTTTGGCGCGAGCAAGCCATGGTTCGATGCCCCGCGAGATTTCTTCATCGTCAAGCATGCGGATGTACTCTCCGTTCATCCAGTCAAGTTTTTTGAAGTCAAACATGGCCGGAGATGCGTGAACATGCTCGATATCGAAGAGGCGAACGAGGTCTGCCCTCGTAAGGATGGTGTCGGCCGCAGTCCCCCATCCGAGCAAAACGAGATAATTGAACAAGGCCTCCGGTAGATAGCCACCGTTTCGAAATTCTCCGATCGAGGTTGATCCATGCCGCTTGGAAAGGGGTTTGCGATCTGGTCCAAAGACCTGAGGAACATGCGCGAAGATTGGGGGCTCCGCTCCCAAAGCCTGGTGAAGAAGTATCTGCTTTGGCACGTTGGACAAATGGTCGTCCCCCCTCACAACATGAGTTATCTGCATCTCGGCGTCATCAACCACTACTCCCAATTGGTAAAGAGGGCTTCCATCGGAACGCAAGATCACGAAATCGTCGATCTGTGAGTGGTCGACGGTCACCGACCCCACAACTAGGTCATCGAAGGTCAGCGAGCCCTGTTTGGGAACTCGAAACCTGACCGTCCATTGAAGATCGTTCTGCATGTTCGCCGCGATCTGCGACTCGGTCAGTTGGTCGCAACGGCTGTCATAGCCGGGCTTTCGTCCTTCACTCATTGCCTGCTTGCGGCGTTCATCGAGTTCAACCGCCGTACAGAAGCACCGATAGGCTGCACCCATTTCGAGCAATCGCATCCCTGCATTTCGGTGCATCTCGGCCCGTTCTGACTGTCGATATGGTCCGAACGTCCCCCCGATTTCAGGGCCCTCATCCCAATCGAGGCCGATCCAACGCAGATCTTCCAGAGCAGACAGATATGCCTCCTCCGTGAATCGCGCTCGATCCGTATCTTCGATACGAAGGATGAATACTCCTCCAACGTGGCGAGCGCAGAGCCAGTTGAACAAAAAAGTCCTCACGTTTCCTACATGAAGTTCGCCGCTTGGAGCGGGGGCTGCGCGAAATCTCACTTAACTGAGCACTCCAAAACTCCGATGCCCTCGATGTCGACTTCGATGTCATCTCCCGACGAAAGGGGGCCGACGCCAGAAGGGGTTCCCGTCATGATCACGTCGCCAGGAAGAAGGGTCACATAAGAGGATACAAATGCGATGATCGCCGGAACGTCGAAGATCAGTTGATCGGTGCGACTGTCCTGCTTGACCTGTCCGTTGATCCGAGTAACCAATCGGACATCCGAAGGATCGACCTCAGTTTCGATCCAGGGCCCGAGCGGTGCTGATGTATCGAAGCCTTTGGCCCTTCCCCACTGAAGATCTTGCAACTGAAGATCCCTAGCCGTTGCATCGACTCCACACGTGTACCCAAGAACAACCTCGCGCCAACGATCGCGGTCAACATGTTTCGCGACCGCACCGATAACCACGCACAGTTCGCCCTCATAATCGAGGCGCTCAGATTCCGGGGGCCAAACTATCTGATCGCCAGGGCCAACCACAGCCGTTGATGGTTTGTAGAAAAACATCGGCGTCTTTGGAAGATCGCGCCCCATCTCAGCGGCATGATCCTTGTAATTGACCCCGATGGCAACGATCTTCGATGGCAGGCATGGCGCCAATAATCGAACCGAGCCCAATTCATGGGTGATTCCGGTTCGCTCAAATGGCAGGAAGGGAGTCGTTGAGATCTCTTCGATCTCCTCGCCCTCGATCAGTCCATAAGTGATGCGCGCGTCATTGAGAAATCGTACAAATCGCATCAGCCAACTCTATCTTGTTCCAGTGCGTCCTCGATGCTGCGGATGATTTCCTGCGGTCGAGAGGACAAACCCTGCCAAGTAACGTGGATCACTCGCCAACCCAGGCGCGCAAGTTGTGTTCGGCGTTCAAGATCGTTTTCCCAATCAGATCGGTCGAAGTGTGTCGCTCTGCCGTCACATTCGATAGCCAGCTTCACCTCTGGATAGGCAAAGTCGATGAACGCTCGACGGTTGTTACGAAGACGCACCTCGACCTGGCGTTGCGGCATCGGTAGGGAAGATGTTCTTAACAAAGCAAGGAAGCGACGCTCAAGGCGACTTTCAGTTACATCGCCGACCACCACCAAACGCGTGAGATGTGAAGTGCCTCGGCGTTTACACATATCTTGGGAGCTCAGTCGCCACCGCAGTTTCGGCAAGGAGGTTAGGTTACGTCGCAGGGCGTTGTCCAGAGCGTCTTCGATGGTCGCGTCGGTGACCAGGTCACCGAGGTCGATGAGGGTCCGTGTGACCTCAGTAGTCCGGAAACCTCGCACCTGCACGATGTCGCTTGCTTGGATCTGGCCAACCTGGTGAAAACGGATCAGCGTGCCGTTGTATCTCATCTTTCTCGTCGTTGTGATGTCGATGCGGGATGTCTCACCACCAGGAAGTGAGAACAGCCATGCTGCTGTCCGATGCGAAAATAAGGTGTCATCACCTGCCCACAACTGCGCTGCCATCAGCTTTTGCTCCCATGAGACAGGTGAAGACACGAGGCGATAAACGCCCGGATACTCGCGGCACCAAGTACCCTTAGTAACACGTGCACTGACCATCTTCTGAGTAAAACCAACGGCCTTAGCCTGAGCCCGGGTAATCAACCCGAATTGTTTGGCCGCTATCGCATCGATCGCCCGCATCCGCCGATTGTGTCATCCGAGTGCGACAGATTCGGCACCGTTAGAACATTTCGGTACCTCCGCGGCTCGTTTTGTTCGAACGGACCCGAGCAGGGGGGGGGCTTGTTAGATCAGACTTTCGATCCATTGGGTGTGGAGATCGGCGTAGCGGCCCCCCCGGCTGATCAGTTCGTTCGGCGAGCCATCTTCGACGATCCTGCCGCCATCGACGACCAGCACTCGATCGGCGATCTCGACCGTACTTAGCCGATGAGCGATTATGAAAGCCGTCCGATCAGAAAGAAGAGTCCGCAGGGCATGCTGAACAAGCCGCTCCGTTGGTATATCGAGCGATGATGTTGCCTCATCGAGTATCAGGACTCTTGGGTCAGCTAGGAAGGCCCGCGCGAATGCGATCAGTTGGCGTTGTCCAGCAGAAAGACGCCCCCCACGTTTCTTAACGTCAGTGTCGTATCCATCGGTCAGATTCGAGATGAACTCGTGAGCACCTATCGCCGTGGCGGCCGCCTCGACCTGCTCGCGCGTCGCATCGGGCTTTCCGAATGAGATGTTCTCGCCAACGGTTCCGCCGAACAAGAAGCTTTCCTGCGTGACGACGGCGATGGCTTCACGCAACTTCCACTCGGGCAGATGTCGAAGGTCGATCCCATCAAGCGAAATGGTCCCCTGAACCGGGTCATAAAAGCGGGCGATCAGTTTTGCGAGCGTTGACTTCCCCGCACCAGTTTCGCCAACAAGAGCGACGGTTTGACCCGACGGGACGTGCACTGACGTTTCGAGGATCACGGGCTTTTCTCCGTAAGAGAAACCAACGCCATCGAAGGCGATTTCACCCAGGATGTTCTGGGGTACCACCGGGTTTTCCGCCTCCGGCACCGAAGTGGCTTCATCGAGCACTCCGGCGAGCTTCTCAAGGGCCGCGGATGCCGCCTGGAAGACGTTGTAGAACTGACTCAGATCCTGAAGGGGGCCGAAGAAACGGTTCAGATACAACACGAAGCTGAACAGAACTCCAATGGTCATTTTGTCGTCAATGACCAGGTTGGCCCCATACAAAAGAACGACTGACATCGACAATCGACCCAGGAATCGGATGCCTGGTCCGAAGCGGGCCGCAAGGATCGACGAGCGCAGGTTAGCTTCGCGATAACGATCGGTAAGCCCCTCGAAGATGTCCTTGTTGCGCGCCTCGCGACGAAACGCCTGCCCTGCGCGCACCCCACCAAGGGACTCGTTGTAGAAAACGATGACGAGCGCAACCGCGTCGCGCACAGCTCGATAGGTACGTTCGGAGTGATGGCGGAACCAATACGTAAGGGCAAGTACCAATGGGAACACGAGCAAGGACACACCAGCCAAACGAGCGTCCTTAAAGAACAAGATGACAACGATCCCCAGAACCGCAAGCATATTGACCACAACTTCGTGAAGACCGGTCTGCAGAAGTTCGTTCAAAGCGTCGATGTCAGAAGTAAGACGCGCGACAACTCTTCCTGACGTGTACTTGTCATGGAAGGCTAGGCTGAGGCTCTGAAACTTGCGAAAGACCATCTTGCGAAGGTCGATCAAAACGTCAGCTCCCATCTTGCCTGACACCCACAAGAAGGCACCCCAAGTCAAGTTGTTCGCTATGAAGATAGCCACGACGATGAGGGTCAAGCGCACCAAAACGCCGAAGTCACTCCCCTCGACTCCGCGGTCGATCACAACACCGATCAGGTGCGGCTGAACCAACCAAGTCGTCAGGTTCACTGCCATAAGCAGAGTGGTGATGACCAGCTCTTTCTTGTGCGGCCTGAGCAACACGCCTAGCAAACGACGGCTGCGTTTGCGAAGGATCGCCGAAGCACCGTGGCCCGAATCTTCCTTTTTCTCATCGTCTACGACCCCTCGCCAGGAATCGTTTGCGGAATCGTTAGTTATTGTCATGTTGAATACTCCTCAGCTTCTTGCGAAAGAACTGCCCGATAAAGGGGTTCGGACTCCATAAGTTCATGATGCGTGCCCACTGCCACGATCCTTCCCTCGTCCAACAAGGCGACACGATCGGCCAGAGCCAAAGTTGAGGGCCGGTGAACAACCAAGATGGCGGTGGTGCCTTCAAGGACGGTTTCGAGCGCGGTTTCGATCAGCGCCTCGGTGTGAACATCGACCGACGACAAAGGGTCGTCGAGCACTAAGACTCGAGGACCACCAAGCACGGCCCGAGCAAGCGCCAATCTCTGCCTCTGACCGCCAGACAGGGTGTGGCCCTGCTCACCGACCCTTGTGTCCAGGCCATAAGGAAGTTCGTTCACGAAACTCGCCTGGGCAGTTTCCAGCGCCAGAGTGATCTGGTGATCAGAAACATCGAGTCGCCCCATCACCAGGTTTTCGCGAACACTCGCTGAAAACAGGATCGGATCTTCGAAGGCAACCCCAACGTGGGATCGCAATGACCCCACAGTAATACTGGAAACATCGCGCCCGTCCAGCGTTACGGTCCCTTTGTCTACGTCATACAGACGCGGGATCAGCATTGCCAACGTGGACTTGCCGCAGCCCGTCTTTCCAACGAGCGCCAAAGTCTCACCTGGAGCGATTTCAAGGTTTACGCCGCGCAACACCCAATCGGTTCCACCTTCGTAGCGGAACCAAACATCGTTCATAGCGATCCGCCCTTCGCAGTTCACCAGTTCCACCGCTCCCGGGCGATCGGCTATCTGCGGCTGCGTATCGAACACTTCCATGAGTCGCTCAGTCGATGTACGAGATTCTTCGGTCATCGCCAAGATCCATCCAAGAGCATCGACAGGCCAGATGAGCATCTGGACGTACAAGATGAAGGCCCATAGGCTGCCAAGACTCATATCGCCACGGATCACTGCCCTACCGCCGACAATCAATACCGCCCCCAAGACCAGGTTTGGAAACACATCGAACATCGGCCATAGACGAGCCATGAGACGGACCCACCCCAGGCTTGACTCGCGAAGTTTCTCGGCCTGTAGGCGGAACTTTTTTCGCATCAAGGGGGCCCGGCCGAAGGCTTTGATGATGCGTATTCCCGTGGCTGACTCCTCGATGATGGTTCCAAGGTCGCCCTGCTGATCCTGGATACGGCGAGCGATCACCCGATACTGACGACTCATCGTGTAACTGATCCACCCAACCGGCAGGATTCCGACCGCGGCGACGAAGGCCAAAACTGGGCTCAACTTGAACATCAGCACGAATGTGTAAACGAACTGGAAGCTGAGGATCACCAGGAATGGCAGGCAGAAGCCCACGAAACGTCGAAGCGAGTTGATGTCTTGCATGCAGCGCGAAAGGAGTTGTCCCGACTGCCATCCGTCATGAAACCCGATGTGAAGCCTTTGCAGATGGGCGTAGAGATCGTTACGAACATCGGTCTCGACCCGCAGAGCAGCGTTGGACAACACCTTGCGACGACGGTAAGCAAGGATGACCTCAAGCACTCCGAACAGGGTGAGCAAGCCGATCAGCGGCAATAAACGCCCCCGCTGCGATTCGTGTCGGATGGGCCCATCGATCACTTTGCGAGTGATATCGGGGATCCTGGTTTCGAAATAGATCTCAACGAATGCGAGCGCGATCGCAAGCACCAAAGCCTTGGCGTGGGGCTTAACGTATGAACGTAAACGCAATAGAGCGTGCGAACGCATCAGTTGACCTTTCGAATTTACTTGTCAGTTTTGCTGCCCTTAACTAGCTCCCCGAAACCCTGATTAGGGGCGGAGAGACGGTTGAAAACCGTTAGAAAAGCGGACAGCCCAAATGAGCTAGCTTGAAAAGCGCCGGCCCGACCCGAGAAGAATCATTGATTGTAGCGAATACTTTGCGCTATTTCTAGTGCAACAGGAAAAAAAGTTGAGTTACGTTACGTATTCATTCCAAGCGGAGTATTTTTCGACTTCGCCACGCACCGTTGCAAAGAAAACTTCCTGAACCTTCTTGGTGATGGGACCAGGCTCGCCAAGGTCACGATCATCGACCGAGCGGATAGGCACAACCTCGGCCGCTGTTCCTGTCATGAATGCTTCGTCAGCGGTGTACAGGTCGGTCCGAACGAGGTTTTGCTCCCTGACGGTGATTCCAAGATCGACGGCGATATTCATGATGGTGTCCCTCGTGATGCCTCCCAGCGGCCCAGCATCCAAACCAGGCGTGTACAGGATTCCATCGTTGACCACGAAAACGTTCTCACCGGTCGCGTCAGCCACGAAGCCCTCGTCGTTAAGCATGATGGCCTCGTCGAATCCGCTTTTGATGGCCTCGACTTTGGCGAGCCCTGAGTTCAGATACTGGCCCGTACCTTTCGCTGCCGGAGGAAGTGTGTTGTGGCCGTAACGACGCCACGACGAAATCTTTGTCCGAACCCCCTTGGTAAACCCATCCTCACCAAGATAGGCCCCCCACGCCCAAGTGATGATGGCAACATTTACTGGGCAGATAGTGGGATTCAGACCCATCTCGCCATACCCGTGATACACGATCGGGCGGATGTAGCAGCTCTTCAGTTCGTTGGCTGCAACAGTCTGCTTTACGGCATCGATCAGTTGCTGTACCCCGAATGGCAGATCTATCAAGTAGATCTTCGAAGATCGCGCTAGCCGCTCGATGTGTTCGGTGAGGCGAAAAACCGCCGGACCACGCTTAGTTTCATAGGCCCTGATGCCTTCGAAGACGCCGGAGCCGTAATGCAAACTGTGAGTAAGGACATGGATCTGGGCCTTATCCCATTCAACCAACTCTCCATCCATCCAAACGAACTTGGTCGGAGTTATAGGCATTTCGGTCCTCCTGGTCGAATCGTGCGGGAAGCAACTCTCATTCTATTACTGAAGGCCAAGGTCTATGAAGTGTGCGTCGCGGGCTCCTATTGCATCGGTGATCGCGTGAAGGACGGGACCGGGGATCTCGGAGTCGACGGTAAGGCCCATCAATGCCTCGCCGCCAATGTTTTCCCGGCTGACCTGCATGCTCGCGATGTTGACGCCCGCCTCGCCTAAGACCGTTCCGACCTTGCCGATGACACCCGGCGTGTCCTTATAGCGGATGAAGCACATGAACCGTTCGGGAAGCATGTCGATGGTGTAGTCATAAACCCTGACGATGCGTTCTT
>JBDSRR010000003.1:0-6121 GCA_039929185.1 Actinomycetota bacterium | reverse complement strand
CGCTTCGGAACATCTGAACTGCTTTCTTGGCATCGAGATGTGCAACGTCCTGCGGTGTCACCACGATCACCGCACCGGTCAGCGGAAGCATCCCGGTGAACATCTGCTGAACGTCCGCCGTTCCGGGAGGTAGATCGACCATCAGATAATCGAGTTCTCCCCATTCAACCCTGTTGAGCAATTGCCAGACAAGCATCTGCACCATGTTCGCGTCCCAAGTGATGGGTTGGTCTTCGGCAACGATGAAGCCGGTGGACATCACTTTTAGGCCAAGCTTATCGACAGGGGCGAACTTCTTGGACCTGCCTGAAGGGCTGCCAGCCAAGTCCCAATGAGTTGCGTGAACTTTGCGGGCGAGGTTCATCATTATCGGGATGTTGGGCCCGTAGATATCAGCATCGAGGATGCCGACCGCTAACCCCTTCGCTGCAAGAGCGAGTGCCACATTGAGAGTTATCGTGGATTTTCCAACGCCGCCCTTGCCGCTTCCGACCGCTACGACGAAGCGCGCCGGAGGCGCAGATGAGCTCATAGGCAGATGTTACGACAACTGAAAGAGTCGGCCGTGATGGCCGACTCTCAAGATTCCCCCCCCGTTAAGCTTCGCTATTGGCGTTGCTATCCATTACAACGAGCGAGGGGGCCGCGCGTAACGGCCTATACGAAGTTTTTTTCAAGGCAGTTCAACAACCATTCGACAGCCATGGGCACGTTCTTGGTCTACCCATATCCGGCCCCCATGAAGATCAACTATCCATCGCGCTATCGCAAGGCCTAGCCCGCTGCCTCCGCCGCTTGGCGATCGCGCGGCGTCGGAGCGGTAAAAGCGTTCGAAAACACGCGACGCCTCGTCACGCGAGATCCCAGGCCCGTCATCTGAAACTTCAATAGTGATTCCCCCGCCCCTAGCCTCCGCCGACATCGTCACAAGACCAAGATCTGGCGAGTGCCTTACCGCGTTGTCCAACAGGTTCGCTATCACTTGATGGATCTTTTCAGGGTCGCCCATACATCGCAGGTCCGGGGGAACAACCTCGATCTGCACTCGTTCCTTGGCAACGCATTCGTCTACAGCGTCTTGAAATAGGTCTCTTACCGAGAAGAGTCGCTTGTCTAGCGGCACACCTCCGGCTTCGAGTCTGGATAGGTCCAGTAGCTGCTCAACCAAGCCCGCCAGCCTTTCCACTTGTTTCAGCATGGTCATGAAAGTTGATGGATCGCTTCCGGTGACACCGTCGATAAGGTTCTCGAGGACGGCTTGAAGACCGCTTATGGGAGTTCGAAGCTCGTGGGAAACATTGGCTATAAGGTCTCGCCGCATCCGATCGGCCTCTTCGAGGTCGGTGGACATTGCATTAAATGCCCTCGCGAGCTCACCTACTTCATCACGAGATGTTGATGTAACTCTTCGCGAGTAGTCGCCGCCTGCCATGGCCATTGCGGCGCGGGCCATTTCGCGCAATGGTGAAGTCATGCCGCGCGCTAAGAACTGCACCATGGCTAGGGCTGCGAATCCCGATGCGATGCCTGCTACCGCGAAACTGATTCCCACTTTGAGCCCTAACGCCAGAACTATCAATGCAACCCCAACGGACCCAGCGATGATCGCCCCGAGTTTCGTTTTTATCGAAGTCAGCGGGTCGAGCGGTCTCACTGCCGAATGGGTTCCATCGCGTATCCAACTCCGTGAACGGTCCGGAGAACATCGGCCCCCAGTTTCCTTCGAAGCGCGCCGATGTGCGAGTCAACGGTTCGGCCCCCGAAACCGTCTCGGTAACCCCAAACTTCTGAAAGAAGCTGCTCTCGGGAATGTACGACGCCTGGGCGTGAGGCGAGTCGATATAGCAGGTCGAACTCTATCGGCGTGAGGTGAATGACAGTGGTCTCGCGACGTACTACGCGAGTTGCTGGGTCGACTTGCAGGTCACCTATCGTCAGTGAGGCACCTACCGGGACGGGAAACCTTTCGATCCTGCGAAGTATCGTTCGCACCCGCGCAACCAGTTCTCGTGGGCTAAATGGCTTGGTCATATAGTCGTCCGCGCCAACGCCAAGTCCCACCAGCATGTCTGTTTCGGCATCGCGGGCGGTCAACATCAAAACTGGGACGGTCCGGTCCTTCTGTATCTGTCGGCAGACTTCCAGCCCATCGAAACCAGGGAGCATGACGTCGAGGACGACCAGGTCCGGACGGATGCGGGCGCACAGGTCTACTCCAGAAGGCCCGTCCTCAGCGACATGGACTTCGAATCCTTCCCGGCGGAGACGGGCGGCTACGGCGGCAGATATTATCGGTTCGTCCTCGATGACTGCAATGGTTCTGGGTTTCATCAAGTCTAAGTTTAGGCGCCGATTGGGAGATTACTGTCGTGATGATGTGGAGATTCTGCCAAGATGTTAACTAAGCCCCCGACAGGGACTGTGACCTTTTTGTTCACGGACATGGAGGGTTCCACTCGGCTTCTCCAAACCCTCGGTGCCGACTACGATCGATTGCTCGAAGATCAACGTCGCATCCTGTGCGATTCCGCTGAACGCCACGATGGTTTCGACCTTGGCGTAGAGGGCGATGCGTGTCACTTCGCCTTCGTGAATGCCAGCGACGCGGTCGCTAGCGCACTGGAGGCACAACTTGGGCTCGCCAACCATCCGTGGCCACCGCAGGGCCAGGTCAAGGTTCGAATGGGGATCAACACGGGCGAAGCGCGTCTATCCGGAGAAGCCTATGTAGGACTCGCGTTGCACAAAACCGCGAGGATCTGTGACGCAGGTCACGGCGGACAGGTCCTGTTGACAACAGTGACCAAAGACCTTGCGGACATCACCGGACAGGCGAGTTTTGACGATCTTGGCGAACACGTTCTAAAAGACCTAGGCCGCCCGGAGCGGATATTGCAATTAGTTCATGTCGATCTTGAATCGAAGTTTCCGCCGCTTCGAACTATCGATATGCTGCCCAACAACCTGCCTTTTTCGATGACATCTTTCGTGGGCAGACAGCATCAGATCGTCGAGGTGACGAACTTGCTGAAGTCCTCAAGACTGGTGACCCTTCTTGGTCCTGGCGGTGCAGGCAAGACCAGATTGGCACTGCAAACCGCGGCCGAGGTGCTCGATCGATATACGCAAGGAGCGTGGATGATCGACCTGGCCACCACAACAACCGGCGAAGGGATCTATCGAACGATCGCCGCCGCTCTTCGCATCAGTGAATCGCGCGGGGAAGGCCAAGTGCCCGTCTCCGACGACGTCAGCGGAACAGGGATCGAGAGGATACTGGGTCATCTCAAGACCTCTGAGGCGCTTCTCGTACTCGATAATTGCGAGCATCTGGTTGCCGATTGCGCAGAGTTTGCAGAGTCTCTTCTCAGGCAATGCCCCAAGGTTGCGATCCTGGCAACGAGCCGCCAGCCGCTGGAAGTGCCGGGCGAGGCGCGATGGAACATCACTCCACTTTCGCTGCCACTTTCTACCAATGAGAACCTCGATGAGATCGCGGCACACGAAGCGGTTGCTTTGTTCGTGGAGCGTGCCCAACTTAACCAGGTTGGCTTCGCTTTGACATCTTCCAATGCGGGCGACGTGATCGAGATCTGCCGCAGGCTCGACGGGATGCCGCTCGCAATCGAGTTGGCGGCAGCGTGGGTGCATGCGCTCTCACCAAAACAGATCGTCGAAAGGCTGGACGATCAGTTCAAGTTGCTGGCGGCATCGGTCAGGCGCGGCCCTGGGAGACAGCAGACGCTGCGGGCCGCGATCGATTGGAGTTACGACTTATTGCCAAAGCTTGAGAAGCGGCTGCTCGAGAACCTAACCATTTTCACCGCAGGGTTCACCCTCGAAGCCGCAGAGAGAGTTTGCTCGACTGAGGGGATCACGCCGGGCGCAGTCTTGCATCTTCTTTCGCAATTGATCAACAAGTCGCTCGTTGCAAGGGACGCCGAAACCGATAGATACCGTTTGCTGGGCACCATCAAGCAATATGGGTGGGAGAAACTCACCACCGATCTCCCGATGCCTTTGCCGTCCTCTGACTTAGTGTTCAAGCGCGAGGGCGACTTTTGGTCGGTAGGGTCAGCAGATTCGCCAACGCGCCTAAAGCATTCGAAAGGTCTCGCCTATGTGTACCTGCTGATCTCAAATCCAGGACGCGAGTGGCATGCACTGGATCTCGCGCAGACGATCGAAGGCGTGGGCTTATCGCCGGAACTGAAATCGTCGGACGCAGGCGATGTCCTCGACGAGACTGCCCGCCTGCAGTTCAAGACTCGGATACAAGACCTAGAGGCAGACATAGCCGAGGCTCGGCTTATGAACGATGCCGAACGCGCTGCCTCCGCCCAAGACGAGATCGAAGCGATCACTCGCAGTTTGTCTGAGGCCTTCGGGATCGGGGGTCGCGCTCGAAAGACGGGGTCTGCGGCTGAAAAGGCCAGGATGGCCGTGAGCAAAGCGATCAAAGGCACTATCGACAGGATCGAAGAACTCGTCCCGGGGACGGGATCGCACTTGAGGCGGGCGATCAAGACCGGCACTTATTGCTCTTACGAACCCGGTGAATCTTTTCGATGGGGAATCTGAATTTCTCCTGCGTTACCAAGAAAGTAACGCCACATAAGTAAAGCCATCTAAGTAAAACCAAGGGAGACTGCTATGACCACAAGCACAGATACGTATTCATCCCTAACCGCGTCGCCACGCGTAGAGGATCTTCGAGACCGACACCTCGAGTACTATGCCGACCTCGCCGAGCGGGGCGACGCTGAGCTGTATGGACCTGACGTTGCCGCATGGCACCGGTTGTTAGATTCGGAGTTCGACAACGTCACGCAGGCTTTGGAGCGAGCAGTAGAAACAGGTCAGGAACTAGCCGCCCTGCGTCTGGCCAACATCATCTATTGGGTCACCTCGTGGCGGGGGGATAGCACCGCGGCCGGACCCTGGCTTGAAAAGGCGTTGGCCGTAGGGAGCACCGCATCGGGTCCACGGGCGCAGGCGCTCCTGGACCTCGGTGCGGTCGCCAGCGGGGATCTCGACGATCGGCAGCGGGGCTACCAACTCGCGCAGGAGGCTCTGCTTGTTGCTAGAGAGGCAGGCGACAAGAAGTTCGAGGCTTACGCCCTTCGAAGGCTGGGCGGCCAGTACGCCCACGAGGTGGGCGGCCCAGAAGCCGCCACAGGCATTCTTGAGCAGAGCCTCGAAGTGGCTCGCCAAACCGGCAACGAGCACGAAGTAGCTCACTCACTTTACCTGCTCGCTTGGAGGAAATGGCGTGAGGACCCGGAAGGCTTTCGCCGCGACTATCAAACTACACTCGACATATACCGGCGAGTTGGGGACATATGGAGCGCCGGGTGGATCGTGTATGGAATGGCATGGGGAGAGCCGGACCCGATAAAAGCCCAGGACCTGGCGGAGGAGGCGTTGAAGATTGCCCGCGAGCTTGAAGACCAGGTCATGATCATCTGTGTACTCGACATGATGGGGTGGCTCGCGCACGGACGCGGCGAATACTCGACGGCTCTCGAGACTTTTGAAACGACGCTAGAAGAGTTCCGTCGGCCAGGTCGTAAGTGGCCGCTTTGGTGGGCGGTCACTTGGCAACTCGCCAGCGCTTCCAGCATCGAGGTCCTCAAAGGAGAACTGGAGAAGGCGAAAGCGAGAGACGAAGAGAGTCTGCAAATCGCTAGCGAACATCAATCGAAGTCCAACATCTATATGGCAAAAACGCATCTTGGGAGGATCGCCGCATTTCAGGGAGACCATGAGAAAGGACTTGCACTTGCAGAAGAGGCGGTGGCAATAGCGCGAGACTTAGGACAAAGAGGCGGTCTGGGCTTCGCATTGTCGGTTCTGGGCGAGGTTGCCCTTTTCGCGAAGGACATGCCTCGAGCAAGGTCCGCACACGAAGAGGCGTTATCGATCCGTAGGGACGAACAAGGATTCCAGGCGGTTACCTCGCTTATGGGCGTCGCCGCCGTGGCGATCGCAGATGAAAGGTGGGACGACGCAAGGACGTATCTCGATGAAGCACTGGTCCTCTCCCGAAAATCCCCCTGGGTCTCATCTGTCCAAGTGACTCAGACTGCCCTTGCGAAAGTGGAAAGACTGCGGGGCAACC
>JBDSRR010000002.1:0-3185 GCA_039929185.1 Actinomycetota bacterium | reverse complement strand
CGATTACTTTGAATCGAATACTTACACTGGCCATGAAAGACCTCCGCAGCGAATCACGGGCCAAAGAGATCGCACCCGCCATGGTGATGTTCGCTCTCGCCCTAGTGTTTCTTTTGAGTTTCACTTTACCTGCTGTAAACACGCCCGAGGCCCGCGACACAACGGCTGCGTTCCTTTGGGCGAGCCTACTTTTCGCTGCCATAACTGGCTTCGGGCAGTCTGCGTCGACAGAGAAAGAGGGCTCAAGAATGGAGGGTCTTCTAATGGCCCCCGTCGACCCGGCGACGCTGTTCATGGGCAAAGCCATCTCTAACTTCGTGTACATGATCGCCCTGGAGGTGGTCATCGTCCCTGTGCTCTTGCTGTTCGTTGACATCGCGCCGGGCCTGCTGTTTCCTCAGATAGTTGCAGTCGCCGTAGCGGCAAATGTCGGCATGGCCGCCATCGGCACTTTATTTGGCCAGGCTTCTCAATATGCACGAGCGCGGGCGCTCATCTTGCCGCTGCTTGCATTCCCCGCATTACTGCCGGTGATACTGGGCGCGTCAAAGCTGACATCGAGCCTGCTTTCAAGCGGAACCACGGCCAGCGAAGCGCGCTGGTTCGTCCTTGTCGGCGTATATGACCTGGTGTTCGTTACTATCGGGATCGTGACTTTCGAATTCGTGATCTCCGAGTGACCGCCAAACTGGCAAGTCTGCGCCCCATCGCGTGGTTAGTGTCGATCGGCATGCTCGTCGGCTTGGTTGCCATATTTACCTGGGTTCCAACCGATTGCGGCATGACGGTGAACGGCGCATGTTTCCAGGGATCGATACAACGGATGTTCTACGTCCACGTACCTTCGGCTTGGGTTTCGTACCTCGCATTTACCATCGTATTGATCGGGTCATTCTCATACCTTCGCAGTGGCAGAGATAAATGGGATCACGTAGCTCACGCAAGCGCCGAGATCGGTGTCGTTTTCACGGCCATCACTTTGGTAACAGGCATGATCTGGGGCAAACCAGTTTGGGGCGCCTTCTGGCGGTGGGAGCCCCGGCTAACCACCACTTTAGTGATGTTTCTCATCTACGTGGGCTATCTGACTTTTCGGTCGATGGCAACTGACACCACCCGCGGCTCCCGCATCGCATCTGTAATAGGCATGGCCGGGTTCATCAACGTGCCCATAGTCCACTTTTCAGTCCAATGGTACCGAGGGCAACACCCTTTGCCGGTTGTGGTGAATCCACAGGAAGGTGCCCAACTCCCCGTTGAGATGCTGATAACTCTTTTGTATATGGTGGCCCTTTTCAGCCTCATGTACGCCACACTGCTTGCGCTAAGGGTCCGGTTGGGCCGTCTTGAAGCGCAAGTCGAAACCTTGGAGGCCATATAGATGCTCATCGCACTTGCTAGAACCGCAGCACAGATCGAACAAACTAAACTCATCTACCTGGGTGTCGGTTTCTCTTTCGTTTGGATCGCTATCGCCTTCTACCTTTTCTCGATCATCCGCCGACAAAGCGACCTACAAGCCCGAGTCGACAAGCTAAAGAACGAGCCACCCTGGCCTAAGTAAGCCCTGGTGGCTGGAAAATGCTGTGAGACGCGCCCCCCGGAGGAGAGTGAACGCTATAATGCCGTCGTTCATGAGCGCACAGCCCAAGACCGAAATGACCTGGACCAAGGCGACGATGATTGCCGTGGGCATAACCGCTATTTTGCTTGTGACGCTGGGCTTCGTCCCTTCGATCTTCCGCTACTGGTGGGCCTCGAACGGAGATGCCATCGCGGAGTTCATCAACAACACCACCGGTATCGAATTCAAAGACACCTATACATTGGTTCGCATCCACGATGCCATCTCGATGGGCTATCAAACTTTCGCATTCGCCATTCCCGTGGTACTCACTTACATCATCGGCGAAAAGCGCCGCCGCAGACTTGGCCTGCGGGGGGCCGAGCCCGTCAAGGGCTACCTTCCAGGTAAATAGATGAATCAACCACGCGACCCGTTCAGCGCTAAGAACGACATCGACAAACCGCGACTTCGCACCGACTACATCGCGACCGAAGTCGCCCCTGAGTGGCTGAAGTCGATCCGTAAGCCGCCCCGATACATCGATTTCATCCCAGAGATATGCATCCTGTGCGAAGGATGCGTCGACATCTGCCCTTGGTACTGCATATTCATGCTCGACCCTGAGATAGTCTCCGAATCCGGCTCAGATGAGATAGCTCGGGATATGAAAGCCAATGACATCTTGTTCGTGATAGACGATGATGCGTGCACTCGATGTCTTTTGTGCGTTGAGCGGTGTCCAACCGGTGCAATAACGATCGGCAAACTCGACGCCCCAAGGCCTAAAGGGGCTCGGGCGTTAGGCACCGTTGCGGGCGAGCAGAAAGCTGGATAAGGGAGAATGAATGGCAACTGAAACGCCGAAGAAAAAGGGGCTCCCCAACCCCGCAGAGATGCTGAAGGAGCGTTGGGAACAGCTTCGCGACGGTCAGGTATGGAGGGCAATCTTCCGGCCTGGTTCGGTATTCCAAAAGGGATATCAAGACTCGCCGCGAAACCGAGCTTACGTTGTGATGAACTCGGTTCTTTATCATCTGCACCCCGTAAAAGTGAAACGGCACGGTATCCGCCTGTCATACACGCTGTGCCTCGGCGGGCTGTCATTTTTCCTTTTCATTTTCCTGACCGTGACGGGTATCTTCCTTATGTTCTTTTACCGGCCTTCTACTGAGGTTGTCTATACCGACATGGTCGGGCTGCATACCTCGGTTGCCTTCGGCCAATTAGTGCGCAACCTCCACCGATGGGGAGCGCACTTGATGACATTGACGGTTTTCCTTCACATGGGAAGGGTCTTTTATACCGGCTCTTACAAGCCGCCCCGTGAGTTCAACTGGATCCTTGGAGTCACGCTGCTGCTAGTCACCTTGCTGCTGGGATTCACCGGATACCTTCTCCCATGGGACCAATTGGCCATCTGGGCTGTAACTGTGGGAACCCAGATGGCATACGAATCTCCCCTGATAGGTAAAGAAGTTTCGTTCGTCTTACTCGGTGGAGTGCAGATCGGAGCACAGACACTGATCCGTTGGTACACGCTTCACGTCTTGGCACTGCCATTCGTCATCGTCATACAGATGGCGGTACATTTCTGGCGGGTTCGCAAAGACGGTGGCAT
>JBDSRR010000001.1:0-12774 GCA_039929185.1 Actinomycetota bacterium | reverse complement strand
TAGAAGACTCTGTCACTGCCTTCGAGGGGGACGGTCGCCTTGAACGGCTCATCACCGCAAGCGGTAAGAAGATCGATTGCGATATGGCTGTCGTTGGGGTTGGCGTCGACCCAGTCGCGGGATTCACCGATGGTTCTGGCATCGCAGTCAATGATGGGATCCTTGTCGATGAGTACTGCCGCACCAACTTAGAAGACGTCTACGCCGCTGGTGACGTCGCTCGCCATTACCATCCTCTCGCCGATCGGCGCTTGCACGTTGAGCATTACCAGCACGCCGCCCTGCATGGCCCCTCTGCCGCGCTAGCGATGCTTGGCAAGCCGAAATCGTATGACGAAGTGCACTGGTTCTGGTCGGACCAGTACGAACACAATCTTCAATACACCGGCCTTTGGGATCGTTGGGATGAACTTGTTATCGAAGGCGACCTATCCGAGCGGCGCTTCGTAGCCGTTTACCTTCAGGAAAATAAGGTGGCCAAAGCCGTAGCTTTGGGTCGCGGAGAGGACTTGGCCCCGATCGCCGAAAACATCAGGTCAGGAATGGACTATGAACGAGGCGTGCTATCAGCCACTTGATAGGTGACATAGAACAGCGCGCAGCAGGCCCAGGAGTTGTAGATGTGTGAACTTCTTGGCATATCAGTCGACCCAGCTGCATCGATGGGACTGCTCTTCAAGGCCTTCCGCCCCCGGGCCTCGGAGAATGTGTCGGGCTGGGGCCTCGGCTGGTACTCAGATGACCACTTCGAGATAGTCAAAGAAACTCAGCGCGCAGACCAAAGCCATGCAGCCGATGAGTTGGCGGAGGATCCTCCATCGAGCACGACATTCGTCATCCACGTACGCGCCGCAACCGTCGGTTCGATCTCACAGGTCAACACGCATCCGTTCACGGCAAGCGTCGCAGCAAAGCAGTGGCTGTTTGCCCACAACGGAACCATCCGCAACCTCGACCGATTAGACACCGGCAACTACTTACCGAAAGGGCAAACCGATTCCGAAGTCGCCTTCCATTACTTGTTGACTCGCTTGGCCAACCTCGGCAACGAGGCATCGGAAGAAGAGACAGCCAATGAAATAATGAACGGCGCCTTAGAGCTCTCGGCAGATGGTAAGGCCAATTTTCTTATGACCGACGGTGAAACCCTTTACGCCTACCACGACGGACACAAGTCCCTTCACTACGTCGAACGCCAGTCACAAGGGGCAAAGGGGGCAAAGGCGGCGATGCGCGTGGCAGACGATGCCGACTACACCATCGACCTTACGTCCAATAGCGCCGAAAGGGCGGTCGTCATCGCCTCCGTGCCACTCACGTCCGAGGATTGGACGAAGTGCGAACCGGGAGAATTCCTTATATGTCGTAAGGGCAACCTCGATGCCAGGATAAGATGCGCCATATGAAGATCAACAAGAGCGACGAGGAATGGAAGAAGGAACTTTCCGCGGAGCAATACGAAGTGTTGCGAAAAAAGGGGACCGAACGCCCCTTCACGGGCGAGTATGTCCAAAACCACGAAAGCGGTACGTACAACTGCGGTGCTTGCGGCGAAGAACTCTTCAAGTCAGACACCAAGTTCGATTCGGGGAGTGGTTGGCCGAGTTTCACCGAACCCGCCAACACGGCCAATGTCGAACTTCATGAAGACAACACCTTGTTCATGCGCAGAACAGAGGTACTTTGCGCGGCATGCGGTTCGCACTTGGGGCACGTATTCCCCGACGGCCCTGGCCCAACCGGCGAGCGCTACTGCATCAACTCGTGTGCGCTTGACTTCGCAAAAGACTAGACTCCTGCAAATCCAACCCTAAGGAGGACGTTTTTGAAGAAGTTCATGTGTGTAGCTGCCGGTTTGGTTTTATTTCTCGGGGCCTGCACGAAGGACGACCCCGCTCTCACCGGCAATGACGACGACACGAAAGACACGTCGCAAACAGTGTCTGTCACGTCTGCGGACGGATCGACCGTTAAGGGCAATGTAGTCAATCTGAAGTTTGATACAAAAAATATCGAGATCATCAAGGCCGACGGCGATGTCACCGGTAAGACCGGCCATATCCACGTATTCGTAGACCGTGACGCCGCCCAGGTTGGCGACGTGATCCCTAAGGAACCGGGCATCATCCACACGGACCAACCCGAGCTACAGGTAACAGGGCTTTCCGTTGGTTCGCACACCTTCCTAGCCGTTCTTGGCGACGGAACGCACAAAGCCTTAAGCCCTGCTTCTAAGGTAACGGTAACGGTCGGAGGGCCCTCGGTTCAGGCCACGCCTCCGCCCACGATTGCGGCTGGTGCGGCATTCAACATCGATCTCAAAGTCGAAGGCGTAACGATCGTTGCGGCCGATGCAGACACTTCTGGCAAGACCGGGCATCTGCACGTTTTGATCGACCCTGAAAAGCCCCCGACAGCGGATGGGGTTGCCCTTGCCAAGGTCGAAGGCAAGATCATCCACACGACTGCTACGAGCGTACCGATCCCAGGACTAACCGCCGGCGAGCACGTGCTGTTCGTCCTGGTTGGCGATGGTAACCACGTGCCGCTTAGCCCATTGGTCATGCATCGCATAGTTGTGACAGTCACCTAAAAAGCACCCGATGACGCCACTAGCCTCACGGTTCAAGTGGCCATTCATCATCCTTTGCGTGTCAACCGCTTACGGCATCCTGGGATACACGCTTATTGAAAAGTGGGATCTCCTCGACTCCACCTATATGACTATCATCACACTCGCAACAGTGGGCTTTGGTGAGGTGCATCCTTTGACCGATGCAGGGCGCGTCTTCACGATCAGCCTGATAATGCTGGGGCTCACCAGTCTTGTCGCAACAGTGCAGGCACTGGCGGAGGTTATGGCCACTGGGCAATTGTTCGACGCTTTAAGGACGCGAAGGATGCATGGCAAGATCGAAAAACTCGAAGACCACTACGTGATCTGCGCCTTCGGGCGCGTGGGCCAAACCGCAGCGGACGAGTTCCGTGAGCAGGGGGCCGAATTCATGGCGATCGAAATAGACGAAGCCCTCATACCTTTGATGGAAGAGCAGGCAGTCCCTTACATCATCGGAAACCCAAGCAAAGACTCTGTACTTATCGACGCTGGTATCGAGCGAGCGAAAGGCTTAGTGTGCGCCGTCGATTCAGACGCGACGAACGTCTACATCACCCTGACCGCACGAGCGCTCAACCCCAAGCTATCGATCGTTGCAAGGGCATCGAACCCAGAGTCGGTTGACAAACTCTACCGAGCGGGTGCAGACCGGGTGGTCTCACCCTATGCGCTCAGCGGCCAGAAGATGGCTTACTGGGCACTGCGACCATCGGTTGTCGACTTCGTAGACATGGTCACCATCGCACCGCATCTGCGCCTCGAAGAGGTCGAGATCGGTGAGAATTCACACCTGTGCGGCCGCACCATCGATCAGGCTTGCTCAACGCATCCCGGTGTTTTCATATTAGCTCTCAAAAAGCAGGGTCAAGAACTCCAACCCTCACCTCGACAAGACACCACCTTGAACTCTGGCGATCTACTGATTGCCCTCGGGCCGAACGCGTCGCTTCAAGACATGAATGCCTAACGCCTCCTAACCACGAGGTTCGCGTAGATCTGCACGTGACACGTGCTCTCCGACGCGAACCTCACTTTTTGTCATAGGCCTCCAGTAGATTTTGGAGCATGGGTTCTCGGGCATTCACCAACGAAGAGGGGGAGGCAGAGCGACTTGCCTTATCTCAGGAAGGCCTGCTCACGGTTGAACAAGCTTTCGAGCTGGGCATGACACGAAGTGCGATCAATTCCCGCGTTGCTTCGGGCCGCTGGAAACGAGACCTGCCTGGGATCTTGCGGATGCGGTCATCGCCGGTCACCTGGAACCAGCGAGCAACCGCAGCATTCCTTTGGAGTACCCGACTGGCGCTACTGTCAGCCGTAAGCCACCGGTCGGCCGCCAGACTCTGGAAGCTCGGCCCCTTAGCTGATGAGGGCAATACTGCGATCGATCTTTGTCTGACCAGCGGACGCAAACCTGCTCATCCAGGACTTGTGATTCACCGGGACCCCAAACTAGACAAAGGCGATGTCGTTCGATTGGGAACTGTGAACGTCACAAAAGTGGCGAGGACTCTCGTGGACTTGTGCTCTTGCGTAAACCCATCTGTCGTGGAACTGTGTCTTGAAGATGCGCTTCGCCAGCGGATAACAACGATAAAACAGATCGAGCGAAGCTTCGAAGCCGTGGCGCGACCGGGGCGTAAAGGTACGGCTTCTCTGAAGGCCCTGTTGCAGGTTCGAGGAAATGCGGCGCCAGCGGAAAGTACTTTGGAGGTCAAAGTCCTGCAGCTGATCCGTCATGCCCACCTGCCTATGCCCACGAGGCAGTTCAAGGTCGACACTGGACGGGCCGCCGTTCGTCGCATCGACCTTGCCTATCCGGCGCGTCGCTTCGCGGTCGAGTGCGATGGATTCGCTTTCCACTCAGGTCGCGCAGACTGGGAGCAGACGCTTACCCGAAATAACGAACTCATGAGCATGGGTTGGCGGATCCTCCACGTGACCTGGACCGATCTCAAGACCCCCAAAAAGATCGTGGCCGCCATCGAAGCGGCCCTCAAATAAGAGGTTCGCGTAGGAATGCACGTGTCACGTGCTAATCGACGCAAACCTCGTAGAGGAGGGGGGCCTAGATGCCGTAAAGGTCTCCGAATTTTTTCTTCAGGTAGTCGATGTATGGCGCCGTGTCTATTTGAGAACCTGCGGCCAGTCCGGTTGCCGCAGCCATAAGGTCGCTCGGGTCGTGCAATGCCCCTTGAGAATGGACCTTGTCTCGCAGCCAACCCAAGAGCCCCTCGAATCTGCCGGCAGCCAAAGATGCATCGACCGCAGTTTCGCCTCCGAGATCCTGCGTTGCCTTGGCGAACAACGCGGCCGAATAGATCGAACCCAACAGATAGGTCGGAAAATATCCGAATAAGCCCGCTGCCCAGTGGACATCCTGAAGAACTCCCTTGCCGTCACCTGGGGGCGTGATGCCGAGGTGCTTCTGCATGGCTTCGTTCCAGGCGGACGGCAAGTCGCCTGCCTTCAACTCGCCGCGCGAGATCGCTATCTCAAGTTCGAATCGCAGGATCACGTGAAGTGGATAGGTCAACTCGTCTGCTTCGACCCTTATATAAGACTCTGGGTCGACCCGGTTCGCCGCCCGGTAATAATCATCGGCCCCCAACCCTGCCCAGGGCGCGATCGCTTTGCTTGCGCGGGGGGCCTCGCCTTCCCAGAAAGAGCGACTGCGAGCGACGTGGTTTTCCCATAGGCGCGATTGCGATTCATGCACACCCAACGAAACGTATTTGCCGATCGATGTCCCCTTCCACTTGTCAGGTATCCCCTGCTCGTAGAAACCGTGACCCATCTCATGCACGGTCGCGAGGATGCACTCTTTGGGGTTCTTAGCATTCAGCCGGGTCGTAACGCGAACGTCCCCTGAATCGAGCCCCGAACAAAATGGATGAGCCGCCAGGTCTAACCTTCCCGCATCGAGGTCGTAGCCGAAACGTGCCAACAGGTCGCGTGAATAGGTCAGCAGATCGTCGAGATGGTTCGGAGTTTCCGGCAGGTTCCAGTCGGCGGTGTCGGTCTTAAAGACCTTGTCGAGCAATGGATGTATCTCGTCGGCGACTCGTTTGAAAACCGGTTCGACATCAGCCGTTGTCGCGCCCATTTCGAATAGATCCAGGTGGGCGTCGTAAACCTCATTTTCGTATCCAAGATGTTCGGCCCGCTCTGCGAGCAACTTGAAGATGTTGTCTAGGTGAGGCTCAAAGATACTGAAATCGTCCGTGTCGCGGGCCTTCTGCCATACGGGATGCGCCTTACCCGTTGTTTCGGCAAGTTCTTCCACTAAACGCGCCGGGAGTTTGACTGAGATGTCACGGTTTCGCTTCACGCGCTTCACCATCATCTTGCGTTCGTCGTCGAGTTCGGCTTCGGTGAGCGTCTCGATGAGGTCCCCCAGGACCGGATCGACGACGCGTTCGTGCCTTATCGCTGCCAAGGTCCCCATCGCTGAAGCGCGCGCCTCAACACCTTTAGGCGGCATCATCACCTGCTGATCCCACCCCATGAGACTGCCCATGTGCCCCAGGTCACCTAACTGCTTCATGCGTAAAGCAAAGTCATCCCAAGCCTTCATCGAACGCCCTCCTTATTTAGGCTAGGAGCCTATCAGCGCGGCGCATCCGGGCGATCCCCCGACACAAAACGCTGCAGACCGGCAGTCAATTCCTCCTCATTCACGGTCGGCAAACACAACTCCGCCTCGAGGTCGAGCCCTTCAGCGAGCGAACGTCCAAGTCCTTCAATGGCGGCTCTGCGGTCGGCACGAAGACTCACCTGAGGGTAGCCAGCGATGCGTTCCGCTAACTCAAGGGCGCGCTCAAGAGCCTTTCGGGGTTCAACGACCTCTTGGACAAGCCCCAACGACAACGCCCGCTCTGCAGAGATCCTGACCCCAGTCTCGATCAGATAAAGAGCTCCGCCTTGACCCATGATGCGGGGAAGTCTTTGCGTTGCCCCATCGGTGAAAGGTACTCCCCATCTACGGTTCAGCGCGCCGAATTCTGCGTTGGAGGATGCGATACGAAAGTCGCACCATGCCGCGAGTTCCATTCCCCCGGCGAAGCAGTATCCATTAACAGCAGCGATCGTTGGCTTACCAGGATCGAGTTTCGCGAAACCCATCGGTCCGGTGATCTCGACATGTTTATGCGAAAGCAGACTCTGTGCGTTCTTGAGGTCGGCACCAGAGCAAAACGATTTATCGCCACTGCCGGTAACGATCAATACTCGTGCGGCATCGTCTTCGCCGAAACCGATGATCGCCTCCGCGATGGCTTCTGCAGTTTCACCGTCTACGCAGTTATGCACTTCGGGGCGATTGACAGCAAGAACGCGAACCGAGCCCTGCGAACCCAGCAACACTTTGGGCATGCTCAGGCCTCCACAGCGAAGAGTCGCCATTGGTCTGGCACGCCCTTGAGCGTTCGAATACCTCGGTCTTCAAAAACGAATCCCGATCCAGCCACCAAGTCCTTAACTGTCGACGAAACCAGGATCTCACCGGGGGCCGACTCACCAAGAACTCGTGCTGCGATGTGAACCGCGATCCCCCCGATGCCATCCTTGCGTATCTCACATTCTCCGGTATGCAAGGCGACCCGCAATTCTATTCCCAGACTTCGAGCGCCTTGTCTGATCGCGCCGGCGCATTTGATGGCGCGCGCCGGTCCATCGAAAGACGCTAGGAATCCGTCACCGGTTGTATTCACCTCCTGGCCGCGGAAACGATCAAGTTGGAGCCGCACGAACTGATCGTGTTCATCGAGCATGTCCTTGAACCGTCCATCACCAAGTTCGATCGCTGCCCGAGTTGAATCGACGATGTCGGTGAACATCAAAGTGGCGAGCACTCTATCGGGTTCGTCTGGCGCGGCCCCCGCTCCCTCCAGGAACTCTTGGATCTCATGGATGTATGGTTCCATCTCGCCATAGAAGATGTGGTGATCCTCGCCCGGGATTTCCACATACCTTGCTCCTTCGATCTTCTCGCTGAGATAGCGCCCGTGTCCGGCTCTTATCCAACGGTTTCCTGCGGTGTGTAGAACCAACGTGGGAACGTGCACGGCCGCAAGCACGTGCCTTACGTCGATTTCGCTGATCAACCGAAAAAATGCCCTGGCAACAGCAGGACTAGCAGAATGACGTTCCGCGCGGGCCATGGCTCTCACCTCACGCTCATCGTCAACAACGCTTGGTGCGGTGATAGACAGTTGTCGCCCAGTCCCCCATATCTCAAGCCAACTATCAATCGCTGGGCGCGGGAACCCCCAAGGATAATCCGTCTCCCTTAGGTATCGGGCAAATCCGTTGATGAGAACGATCGCCTTGGTTCTCTCAGGATGGGTAGCCGCGAAAAGCAACGCTAAGGAGGCGGCCGAATCAGGAGCGACCATGCACGCCTGCTCGCAAGAGGCTGCATCCATGACTACGCGAACATCGTCCATCCACTGCTCCATGGTGGGCAGATCGCCAAGAGGGACTGGGTCGGAAAGCCCGTTTCCAGGTTGATCGAAGATGATCACCCGTCCAAGTGTGCTGAGCCTTCTGATCAATCGACCAAAGGGTTTACCTTCCCAGAAGATCTCCACGTTGCTCGTCCAGTTCGGGACGTAGACGATATCCGGTGGTCCAGTGCCAGCGACCATGTATGCGATATTCAGATCACCGCTTTTGGCATACCTAACTTCTGGAACGTCCAGGAGGGATCAGCTCTTGGCTAGATATGTATCGACATCGTCACGGCTGATCTGGTAAACGCTGTGAGGTCGATGCTCCTTGAATCCCAGAGCGTGATTGATCGCCAACATCGAATCGTTCGACTTGGCGTTACCAGTTACTACCCACTCGATACCCTCGTACTTGGTCCGCAGAAAATTCAGCATGTATGCCTTTAGTAATTTACCTAGGCCTGCACCGCGAGCAACGGGATCCACGCCAGTGAAACGCTGGTCCACGAAGGTGGGCTTGCTGGGATTCCAAGCAACATCAGTCATGCCCAAAAGCTTGCCCTGCGGGGAACGCACGACCAGAGTGTGAATTTTCGTTCCCACCGCATCGGAGCGCGCTTGATGTTCACGCGCAGTTTCTGGAGTCACGACGATGTCACCATGTTCCATGTCGTCGAAAGGCATGGTCATCAACAGTTCCGACAGGATGGGTGTGTACTCCTCAAGGAACTCGTCTGGAAGTCGGTCTTCAAAAAGTTCGATGGTCGCGTCGGGGGAGCGATCCTTGCCATCTTGGATCCAACGTTCGATCATTTCCCAATCGATCTTCTGGAAGTTCAAACGGTTTTCTGCGAATACCGACTTCTCCGCAGCCCCGACGGTGTTCAGGAAAGCCCGACCATCATCTTCCTCGACCCAAGTAGTCATCAAAGTCTTGTCCCACGAGTGCATCAGTTCAGACAAGTTGCGCAACCAGATGGTCCCTATGCCACGGCGACGATAGTCCTTGATGACGTCAGCCCCACCCCAGATGAAATCCTTGTTCGACTCGTAACCTGGCGCATGGGGTTTCATCACGCCAGCACCGAAGCCACTGATCATCTGCCCATCAGCCATGATCGCGAACTGCTTTCGTTCACTGAATGGATCATCGCGTTTCATCGACGTTTCCACCAAGTCATCGGGGGTCAAAGGATCGTCTGGATTCAACTCCATGTGGCGGATCGTGCGATAGGCGTGGTACAACGTCCACTCTTGTTGCGTGGCATCTTTTGGCTCGAACTGAACAGGTTGAAAGTCACTCATGGCCGAGATTGTATGCCATGCTCGCCCTCGTATGCACTCCTACCGATTTCACAGTGTTTGGCAGGTCCAGGCCCCCGCTGAGCGTTGCTATTCGGCTCTAACCGAGTTCGGGGACTATCCGAAATGGTGGCCAGAGGTGAAAGAGGTGATCCAGACCGGCGAAGAGACCGCAAGCGTTAAAGTCCGCGCCTTTCTGCCTTACTCACTCCGATTCGAAATGACCAAGCTCATCACCGACGAAGAAACCGGGATCCTGCGAGCAAGCATGCAAGGCGACCTCGAAGGCTGGTCGCAATGGACCATCAAACCATCCCCAGACGGGACTCGGATCGAGTTCGACGAAGACGTCGTCGCCAACAAACTTCTACTACGTTTCCTCGCGCCGGTGGCTCGGCCCATCTTCCGAGCGAACCACGCAATGATGATGCACCGGGGATGCCGAGGCTTTCAGAGATACGTGGGGGCCTAGATGCGTCTTCTGAAAGTCGTCGCATGGGCAGACGCCGTCCTTCTCGCGGTCACAGCCGCAGCTTTGGGCGACGTCGAGGCAGGCGTTCTCGCCCTGATCGCCGTTGGCGCGGCCTTGGCGCTTCGTCTTGGTAAAGGAACGGCCGGAGCGGGTGTGCTGCTTCTTTTTTTCGGGAACCTAGTCTTCTGGACCTTGTCTGGCGCACTAAGCAACCTGCTTGCCCACGAGGACTTGGTAGACCTTTTACTTCCAGGGATCCACGCCATCATCGGACTCGTTGGATTCGTCGCCCCGATACCGTTGATCATTTGGAAACTGAACCCGGGCGGCAAGGCACCTTTGATCGCAGGCGTCGCCGCCACGTTGATCCTCGGCGTCATGACCGCTTCGTATCTTGCGGTCACCAAAGGCGAAAAACAGAGCGTTCAACCGGGAGACATCGCGATCGTTACCGAGAACACGTCTTTCTCCAAAAAGCTTTTGAGCGCAACAGAAGGGCCGGTGGCGGTTCACATTTCCAATGACGATTTCTTCTGGCACACATTCACCATCGATGAACTAAACGTCGACATCAAAGTACCAGTCGGTGGTCAACGGCGAATCACGTTCGATGCCCCCGCAGGACGCTACGACTTCTACTGCCGGATTCCAGGACACGAACTGATAATGAAGGGAAGTTTGACTGTCGCCCTACTTCAATAGACGCGACAACCTGCGGTCCTTCAGCACCTTGCCCTCGGTCTGACATTGAGGGCAGTAGCACATGATGTAGCTCTCGAAGTGCACCGCAGCAATCGTCTCTTCACAACGCGGGCACGCCTTCCCTTCCTGCCGATGGATCTTCAGCGGCATCGGCAATTTGTCAGGGATGGGCAGCGCCAACGTGGCTTCATAATGCGCGATCGCTCCGCCCAATATCTCGATCGTCTGTGCTCTCAGGACCACTGCCTCCTCGGCTGAGAGTGACTCGCCGCGTTTGAACGGCGACAACTTCGCCGCGTGCAAGATCTCGTCCACCCAACTGCGACCGATCCCAGCAACCAGATGCTGATCCCGAAGCGATCCGTGAAGAGGTCGGGCGGAGTCGAAAAGGGGGCCGAAGTCAGGTGGGTCTGGCCAGGCCTCGGGACCCAGATGGCTCAACTCCGATCGCAGATCTTGCCCTGTCACCAGCTTTGCCCAAGACGCTTGATGGGTACCGAACTCACGCAACCGCAATTCGCGACCACCGTCTAGTCCGATGACGAGGCGCGACGTACGATCTTTAAACCCAGCTTGCTTCTCATATACCTGAAGGCGCCCAGCCGACATCAAGTGGATCAACAGGTGCAAGTCGTCCTCGAAGGTGACGATCAGTTGCTTGCCCCGCCTCCCTATGTTCGCAATCCCGCGGCCAACCAATGAATCGATGGGGGGCTCAAACGACTTCAGCGTAGCGATGCCTGCAACTCGGACCGATTCAACTGACACTCCCGCAAGCGCCTCCGAAAGGAGCCGGGCGGTGATTTCGACCTCAGGAAGTTCAGGCACGACCTTAATCTAACGAGAGTCCCGACCTTTGGCATAGACTCAGCAGCCCCAACTCTCCCCAACTCGTCTAGGAGGCAGACATGTACGGAACCGTAGCCAGGATCAAGGTCAAGCCGAGTGAAACTGAAAACTTCCTAAAGCTCACACAGGAATGGGAGAACGATGCCGGCAGCGTCGATGGTGCCATCGCCACCTACACCTACAAGCTCGACAACGAACCCGACACTTTGATCATGAGCGTTGTCTTTCGAGACAAAGAGTCGTACTTCGCCAACGCGAACGACCCAGCGCAGGACGTTTGGTTTCAGAAACTGCGCGTGTTGATGGCCGCGGACCCAGTGTGGGAAGACGGCGAAATCATCAACTCCTGGACTGCCTAAACGACGATCCGGCGTTGCAGGCGCCTGGCAGCGATCCAGATCGAAGCAGCCATCATCACTAGAAGGTAAACAACATGCGTTAACGAATCGGGCCCTACCGAGCCGGTCGTGAGCGCGCGCAACAAGGCAGTAGCGTGATATAGCGGTAGGAGCTGAACCACAGCCCGCAACGATGCGGGATAGACCGACAATGGGAAAAACGTTCCCGAAAATAGAAACATGGGCAGAACGACCAGATTCATCACGCGTTCGAAATGATTGATCTCAGTCATGAAACTCGTGAGCATTATCGCGAAGCCAGCGAAGGCAGCCGACACCAACACCGCCGCAGGAAGCGCCAACAGCGCCCAGAGCGAAAGAGAAAATCCCATGAGCGAGATGATGACTATGAACGCTGCCGCATAAAGCGTGCCGCGGATAAGGGCCCACGCCATCTCGCCGAGCGCAACATCAGCCACTCCCAGCGGAGTGGCTAGGATTCCCTCGTATGTCCCTCGACGATGAAGTTTGAAAAAGACATTGAAACATCCCTCGGTGATCGCCCCGTTCATGCATGAAGTAGCTAAGAGTGCGGGCGCTACAAAGACCGCATAAGAAACGGTCCGACCCCCAACCATGACGTCACCAACGATCGAACCCAGACCTAGACCGAGCCCGAACAGATAGAAGACCGGCTCGAAGAATCCAGAGAATATGACGATCCACCCATGTCTGTTAACCAGCATGTTGCGCTGGACTATGCGCACGGCCTTCAATCGACCAGCCGCCATGACAAAGCGCGATAGGCAAGAACCAAGGAAAGGACGACTATGGCCAACAAAACGCCGCCATGCACCAAAGCCGCTCGAAATTCGATAGTTCCCAGAACGAAACCGCGAGTTAGCGCAACACCGTGATACAGAGGCGTCGCATAAGCGACTCCTTTCAGATAAACCGGAAGGCGTTCGACCGGAAAGAAGGTTCCAGAGAACAAAAACATCGGCGTGATGACGAAGCGAAACAAAACATTGAAAGCGTTCATCT